>DATJQC010000001.1:0-12865 GCA_035506055.1 Candidatus Nanoarchaeia archaeon
TTGTAAAAAATACTCGAACCATTGGCCGACCACTGGCTGGAGACTGTTCCTGACGGCGCGTAAGGCAGGGTTGTGCTCGTCAGCCCCGACCAAGTGCCGTGAAAATTTCCGTTATTAATCAAATAATTAAGGTCGTTCGTCCATTGAGAAATATTCGGCGAAGAAAAATTAGCCACGGTCAAAGAAGTGGAAGCCGCGCGCCAGAACGGTTCCAGCTCGGTGGTATTGGCAAGATAAGGCAAGGAAGTCGAGGCGGTCACGATCGCGTCCCATTTGGTGTTATGATAACCGGTAGTCGGCGGCAGAGTATAACCGGAACCGATGCCGATTGAATTTCCCGTCCAGGATAATCCGGCGCCCAGAGAAATCTGGCCTGACGGAGTATGAAAAAAAGAATTCCATTGCGAGCTGGAGGCTGATAAAATCAATCCGGGAATCGAAGTGGAGGCGGAATTGGCCAGAAAATGAGAAGGATTATAGGTCTGCCAAGTTCCGGCCCAATCGCCCAGATTATTAGCTATAAAAATCGTGGATGATGCCAAGAAATCCGAACCATCTTTATTTTGCCAAGTGCCGGCCCAATTCCCGGCGTTGGAATTCAAATAACCCGGGATTGAAGTGGAAGCGGATTTTAATAGATAGGAATTGAGCGATGAGCCAAGAGCGAAAGAAGTCGAGGCCAATCCCGACCAAGTGCCGTGAAAGTTGCCGTTATTGGCAAGATAATTTGAATCGTTAATCCATTGAGAAATATTTGCTGAGGCGAAATTGGAAACAGAAAGCGTGGTTGAAGCCGCGCGCCAGAACGGTTCCAGCTTGGTGGTATTGGCAAGATAAGGCAAGGTGTTAGTAGCGTAACCATCCCAAGTGCCGTGGAAATTTCCGGTGAGCGTCAAGTATTCGGAATTTTTGACAATTTCTTCGCTGCCAAAAATAAAAGCCTTGGCCAGGGGAACTTTTACGGCAAAAATCATTATCGCCCCAATGATGCCAATTAGAAAATAATTTAATTTGGGATTTTTTCTTCTCAATTTATTTCAATTACTCTGTTTTAACGTATTGACTGGACACCCAGCCGGAAGAATATTCCGTTTGATTCGACTCGACGGTCTTGTTTAATTTAATTTCTGTCCAATCGGCCTGCTCGGCTATAACTTCATATTCTTCGCCCGGCGCGGCCTTGGTGATGATCGCCGCGGTCAAAGAAGGAGCGGCCCGCACGTTCAAAGTGCCGGTGGGAGTGGAAGAAATGACAATCTTTTTAACCGCGGCAGTGGTCGTGGCGCTGGCCGGCGGATTATTCGCCGCGGTCGCTTCGCCGGAACTCGCGTAATCCGCTTGACTTGGACACTGCCCGGTATTCGTTCCCCAAACTCCGCTGGAAAGATAAACGCACAAAACATAATCCGCCGGCGAAAGTTTGCCGTAATAATAAGGTTTCCCCGTTTCCGGATCAACTATATTCCCGTCCAAATAACCGCCGGTTTTCAGGTCTGCCAAATTGGCCGGCAAATCGTCTTTGGAAAAATTATAATCCTGCAAAGCCAGCAAGACATTGGTGGTATCGGAAATCCTCACTCGATCATAAGCGTTCGTTTCCGCTTGTTTTTGGCTGTCCTGCTGGCATTTTTCCAAACTGGCGATCTTTTCCGCCAGGCGCTCCTCATACGATTTCTGCACGACGCCCTTCAGATAATAAATCCCGCCGCCAACGATCAGGGCGATGACCAAGACTTCAAGAATCGAAAGCGAGGCGAATTCGGCCGTAAAGATCCGAAAAAATCTTTTCCAAAAATTCATTTTTCGCTCCTGGGGCGAACGGCCGATTTGCGGATTTTGTATTCTCATAAAATATAAAAATTAAGCGCTTAAAAAATCAACGGACTTCCAGCCTGACTTTGGCGCGCGGCGTCGGCACGGTCGCGATCGGTTTTCTGACTATTACCTGCCGCTGAATAATCTGCGGCGGAGCCGGCTTGAGCAAGGAAACCACGCGATTATTCAAATCGGAAAATTTATCCTCCAGGCTGGAAATGCCGGCGGTGAGAGTGTCAGCCCTTGTTTCCAAACCGGTCAGGCGGGCCAAAATGCCTTTGATCGCCGTCCAGATGTCGGCAAAAAGATTTGAATTCTCCGTCGACGTAACTGCCGGCGGAACATTTGTCGCTGGCGCGGGGACAGTCGCGATAGATCCGCCGCCTCCCCCGCCTCCCGCGCAGTAACCGCAATCAGCCGAACAATTGTTGCAATTCTCGCCGCTGCCGCAAATGCCGTCGCCGCAAGAAGCTCCCGGGACGATGGCGCTGAAAACCTGCGAAGCGCCGGATTTTTCCGTGCCATAATAAACAACGACTTTGAAATAATAAGTTCCGCCGCTGGGAACGGTGCCGCTCAAATCAGTCGTCCAATTCTGGCCGGCATCGAGATACTTGGCCGCTGAAGAATAAAAAGTATCATCGCCGCCGCCGCAAGGATTATTCTGATTGGCCACGACGCACCATTCATACTGATATTCATAGCCGGCCAGACCTTCGTTGGTGAATATCACGTTGGCGGAAATGGACGGCACGGTATTGTCGGTGATGGAATTTATTTTTACCTGGGCCGGCGAGCCTTGAACTTCCCAATAACCGCTGGTTTCGATTGTTTTACCCGGCTCGACTTGGGTTGTTGCCTGGGTTTCCCAATTTCCCTGCATCGCCGTTCCGGCGACATTGTAAGTATATTCATAAATGCCGGCGGATATTCTGGTGGCGGCAACATTCTGCGCCACGATATTGCGGCTGGCATCATCGAGAGTGATCAGCGGAACATTGTAAGGATCGGTCGGCACTGATTCATTATTTAAAATCCATATTTTGGCGCGATAAGTATTGCCGGCCAAAACTTGTTGGACATTGGAAAGATAAACCGTCCAGACCTTTTGCTGGGAGGTTCTAACCTGTTTGATTCTGCCGAAAAGACTGTCGGTCGAAGTGGAATCGGCGGGCGACCCGACGTTTCCGGCCAGGGCATTGATCGCGCTTTTCACCAACCGCAAGTCAGCGTATGCCGTGGTGGAAGTGCCGTGATAGCCGAGCTCGGCTTGCGTCTCGGATGCCGCGGTCAAAGTCGAGCTGGCCAGATCGTAGACTTCTTGCAGCAAGGCTGATTGCGAGGGCGGCAAAGATCCTTGCAAATATTTTATCCGGCCGAAAATCGTGGCCGAGGAAGTGGCGTCGGTCGAAGCGCCGACCTTGGCTTGCACGGAATTCAAGCCGTTAATAATATCGGCGGCCGAAGATGAACCCCATTTGGCCGCCAGCACGTCAGTTTCGCTGCTGATCGATTGCGTATCGCCGTAAATCAAGTCTGTCTCGCTTTTCACCGCGTCCAGTTCAGTCTGCAAATTTTCCGCCTGGGCCGCGGAAGCGACCTGATTGACCACGGTCGAAGTGGAAACTCCGGCCAAATATTCGTCAGCGCCGATCTGGCGGGAAGTGAGCGTCCGGTTCGGCGCGAAAGCGTTATTCCAAATATCAGCGGCCAGCGCTCCCAAAGAAGTGAGCGTCCGCGAAGAATACGACCAAATTTTCGCCGGCAGACCCGCCAAAGAAGTTCCGACGACGAAAGTTTTGTCCAGGCAGCGCCGGTTAGAGCCGGTGTCGCAGCAAATTTTCGAACGATACACTCCTTCCAGAGCCGGAGCGGAAAAATTATAATAATACCAGCCGTCGCTTTTGTGGGACATATTATCGCCGTTGACCAAAACGGCATCGGTCGGATCGGTAACGGTGAACTGGCAGAAGCCGTCGGTGGCGATCGGAGTGTAGCCGTCATCGGCAAAAATAAATTCGCCGAAAGCGCAGCTTGTCCCGGGTTCGCAAATCGGATACAGCGCCGAAGCGGCAAAAACGGCTTTGGCAAAAATTAAAACCGAAAATAACCCGAAAAATCCGGCCATTAAGATTTTAGTTTTCCAATTTATGGTCTTCATATAATAAACGCGAATAAATCCTATTAACTGATTATTTTTCCGCCGGTAATGGCCACATTCGATAAACCGCTTGATTATCCATAATTTTACCAAAAAACCGTTATTTGCACAACAAAAAAAGCCGCAGCGACAACAGCCTTGAATTAATTGACAAGGGCGGCCGGAAAGCCTATGATATTAATTAATCAATCGGCGATTGCCGCGGCCACCAACCGCCAAACCGATAAACAGAGCAATCGCTAAAATCATCAAAGAGCCTCATTGACTCGCCTCTGGCGGAGCCGAAGAGGAAGCCGGGTGGAACCGCGAGAATTCAAGAAATCTCGTCCCAGCGCGCAAAAGTCTTTTTAGATTTTTTCGCGTTCGGACGAGATTTTTTTATTCCCCTCTTGAGAGGGGTGGCCGCGCCTCGCGGACGGGGTGTGTTATATTTTAAAAAAAATAATTTATACTTATAAATTCAAGTCTTGAGCATCTTGAAGGATCAAATCCTTCGCGCGGCGCTCAGGATGACAAAAAATATGGAAAACAAAAATTCAATCGAAACGATCCGCCACTCGCTCTCGCATCTGCTCGCCGCCGCGGTCAAAGAGCTTTATCCGGACGTTAAATTAGCCATCGGCCCGGCCATCGACACCGGCTTTTATTATGATTTCGATTTCGGCGACAAAAAAATCGGCGACGCCGAACTGAAGGAGATTGAGAAAAAGATGGAACATCTCCGCAAACAGAATTTACAATTTACAATTTTAAATTTACCGATTGACGAGGCGATCAAGAAAGCCGAAGCTGAAAATCAGCCGTACAAAAAAGAGTTAATCGAGGATTTGAAAAAATCCCCCGCCTCCGCCGAAGCTTCGGCGGGCGAAGGGCAAAAAACAGTTTCTTATTATACTGTCGGAAAATTCACGGATTTATGCCGCGGGCCGCACATCGAAAATACCAACCAGATTCCCAAAGGCTCCTGGAAATTGAATAAATTGGCCGGCGCGTATTGGCGCGGCGACGAAAAAAATAAAATGCTCACCCGCATTTACGGTTTAGCGTTCGCGTCCAAGGAGGAATTGGAAAATTACGTCAAAATGCAGGCCGAAGCGGCCAAGCGCGACCACAAAAAACTCGGGCGAGAATTAGATATGTATTCCTTTCACGAAGAAGCGCCGGGTTTTGTTTTCTGGCATGAGAAAGGAATGATCTTCTGGAATGAATTGGAAAAATTAGGCAAGCAGATCCGCAAGAAACACGGTTTTATCGAAATCAAAACGCCGCAGCTGGCCAAGAAAACTTTGTGGGAAACTTCCGGCCACTGGGATCATTATCACGAAGATATGTTCGTT
The DNA here is from genome assembly GCA_035506055.1 of Candidatus Nanoarchaeia archaeon. Taxonomy (GTDB): domain Bacteria; phylum Patescibacteriota; class Patescibacteriia; order Patescibacteriales; family WJLG01; genus JAQTUZ01. The sequence goes on from DATJQC010000001.1 coordinate 5,314, forward strand.
TTCGACGTTGATCAAGAAACTTATTGCCTCAAGCCGATGGATTGCCCGTTCAACATTAAGATTTATCAGACCAGGATGCGCTCTTACCGCGAACTGCCGATCCGCTACACGGAAATCGGCCGAGTTTTCCGCAATGAAAAATCCGGGCAATTGAACGGGCTGTTCCGCGTCCGCGAAATTTCCCAGGACGATTCGCATCTTTTCGTCAGCGAAGACCAAGTCAAGCCGGAAATCGCCAATCTTTTGGAAATGGTCGGCGAATTCTATGCCGCGCTCGGCATCGAGCCGAAATTTTTTCTCTCCACCCGCCCGGAAGATTTTATGGGCGAAATCGCGACCTGGGACAAAGCGGAAAAAGATTTGCGCGAAGCTCTGGCGGAAAAAAATATCTCTTACGGCCTGAAAGAAAAAGACGGCGCGTTCTACGGCCCGAAAATCGATGTCAACCTGACCGACGCTTTCGGCCGTTCCTGGCAAGTCGCCACAATACAACTTGATTTCCAATTACCCGGACGGTTCGGCTGCGAATATATTTCTTCTGACGGCGCGGCTAAGACTCCGGTGCTGATCCATGCCGCGATCTTCGGTTCGTTCGAACGGATGACCGGAATATTAATGGAGCATTACGGCGGAAATTTCCCGGCCTGGCTCTCGCCCGTGCAAGTAAAAATTTTATCCGTCGGCGAACATCATCTGGATTTCTGTCGCGGCTTGCTCGCCAAATTCCAAGCCGCCGAAGTCCGCGCCGAGCTCGATGATTCCGACGAAACCGTCGGCAACAAAACCCGCAAAGCGGTCAACGAAAAAGTTCCCTATATATTAGTCGTCGGCGACCAGGAAATGCAATCGGGAAAATTAGCCGTCCGCGAACGCGGCTCCCGCGATACCCGCGAGATGAGCATCGACGAACTCGTCAAAATAATTTCCGACTCCAGACCGAAGATATAATTACCCTCTTGAGAGGCCCGTTTCGCTGATGCTCGCCCGCCTCGCCACAGCTTCGGCAAGGCGGACCGAGGCGGAGGTGCCGAGCCCGCTTGTCCGCCTCGGACGCAGGCGAGACAGGGGGGTATATTCTTTTTACCTTATTATAAAGCGATTTTATTCATCTTGACTTATTCAGAAAAAAAACTTAATGTTTTTTATCAACGTCCTTTAACAACGCCGATTTTGCTGGGGAACGGCAATTTCGGCAGATCTATTCACTTAAATGACAGGAGGATGTCATGAACGTTGAACCGAAAAAAGAACCAAAGCCATTAGTAATGGCGGAAATTCTTAACGGAACAGGGCTGCTTGATTCGAGCTCTTTCGCGGTAACCAGTTTTACCGCCACCATCACTACCGGCGCCGTCTATAACGCGCAAGTGGCTTGGCTGAAAAAAAAGCTGCCGCTCTGGGGAGATCTGCTGGTAGCAAAATCGGGAACTCACCCCTTTAATCCTTTGATTTACGGTAATGAACGAAGGCCTATTGGGTTGATTGATTCGGGCAAGATCGAAGATCAGCGAGCTAAATTGGTCGCCCACTTATGGATTAGCGGCGGAATAAATACGGAGGCGATTAAACATCTTGGCCTGCGGAATATGCTGGCCGGCCAGATAAAAAAAGTTCTGGCCACCGACATAGTATTGGACTTTCCGCCGCCGTTTGATTATCGGGCTCCATCTTTCGCCGCTGGAGTCGGATGCTCCTTTTTTGTCAGATCCTTTCGCAAAGATAACTTATGGCTGGCCAATGAAATAGCATTGAGCAACACGCCCAAATTTCGCGATCAACTCGCTTCTTTTCTGGCCGGCAGAAGCGCCGAACTATACGGATATTCGCCATTGCGCGGAGATTCCGATTCGATTTCTCTTGATTGCAAGTTCGTAAGCGATATCACCCGGCCGGTTTTCTCAGATTTCAAGGACTGCTTGTGGGAATTTCTTCGCAATAATCTGTCAAGAGAAGTTGATGTGTATGACGAAGCACAGTGGCCAAAAAAGTAAGGCCAACACAAAAGAGAGGAAACGGATTTCCTCTCTTTTTTATTTCATTCTTAATTAAAATCAAATTTTCCTAATCTCTTTATCAAATTCCAAAATCCGTTCGCTCACCCGCAAGGACAAATCGTTCAGGCCGAGAAGTTTCAAGCCGTCGAGGGTGCGGACTCGCGACAAGGCTACATAGCCCATGCCCGGTTCGAAACAGCCGGACAAATCTATTTCCGCGCAATCCATGCTCAAGCCTTGGCTTTTGTGGATTGTGATCGCCCAAGCAAGTTTCAAAGGCAGCTGGATTATTTCCGCCTTGGTCTGTCCGCCTTCCTCGATCGTCCAGCTGGCGCGCTCGGCTTCGACTTTGCCGTTTTTGGTTTGGATGATCGGCATATTCGTGCCGCTGAAACCGGCGACGCGGCCCATCGTGCCGTTGACATAAATCGGCGTGTTATTGGCAAATTTATTGCGGACGAACATCACAATCGCGCCGACTTTCAAAACCAATTCTTCCGGCGCCAGACAGCCGCGCGTCAGATTTTCCACCAATTTTTTCGGCCCGCGCGCGCTCATTTCATAAGTTTTGGGCTTGGCGATAATTTTATGCAATTCTTGTTTATTGATGCGATCGACATCGATATTGTGCGTGTATAATTTGGTCGGCTTGTCCCAGCCGTCGATATTTTTCCGCAAGCGGCTGTTCAATTTTTCCCGCGCCCAATCGCTAACCTTGTCGCCGCGAATTTCGTTTAAAATTCTTAAATAATCTTGGTCTTCCTGACGATGCTGTTCTTCCAGATAGCAGATCGTCAGTCCGGCTTTCTGCCAGGCTTCGGATTCAAAAGCGAATTTTTTTATCTGATCTTCGCGCGTGACCGGCGGCAATTGGAAAAAATCTCCGCAGGCGACAAATTGCAATCCGCCGAACGGCTGCACGCTTTGCCGCACCGCCTGGCAGACATGATTGACCATCTCCAAAACATTCGGCGGCAGCATGGAAATTTCATCGATAATTAGAACCTTAGCCGCGTTGATCCGCTCCGCGACTTTTTCATTCCACATTATTTCTTCGATATCGCCGCGGGTCAAACTTTCCTTGATGCCGATGCCGGCCCAGGAATGGATCGTCAGCCCGCCCAGATGCGTCGCCGCGATCCCCGTCGAAGCCGTCACCGCCGCCCGGATTTTTTCCTTCTTCAAATATTCCGCGAACTTGTTTAAAACAAAAGTTTTCCCCGATCCGGCCGGCCCGGTGAGGAAAACATTCGCCCCCGACTTTAAAATATCCAGCGCCTCCAATTGAATCATGATAAAAAAATTATAAGTGTAAAAGACAATCGCATGGTTTTTTCTTTAATATTTCTTTTTGCTCTTTGGCCGTATTGATAAAAATATTTTGGCTTCCGGAGCCGACAGCGAGCCGTTTATCAAGCGGGGTGCGGTGCTTATAGCCGCGGCGATAAAATTCCTTGGCTAATTCCTCATGCCGCAAATAAAGCGCTTTCTGCTTGCCAACCCAGCGCAAAGTTTCCGGATGGCGCGAATAACCGCCCCGGCCTTTATGCTTAGTCAAAATATTCCACAAGCCATGCAGCTCGCGATGCTCGGCCAGCAAATGCTTCCGGCATAAATGTTTCGGATGAATATCCCAGACTCGCATAAATTTATTTTAATTCTTTCTTTTTTTCAGCGGAAAGAAAATTTTTACCGCTCACAACCTTTTTGCCGGTCAATTTTTCCAAATTTTTTCGGGCATCGCCGGAAATCTTGCCGCCTTTATGCGCCGCTGCCTCGTTCGGATTATAACCGTCAGCTTTATCGGTGTTGGCAATTTCGCGAGTGGAAAGTTCGGCTAAAGCGGTAAAAATCAATTCCGCCTCGGACATATGGTCGCGTAAATTTTCTTGCTTCAAATTTTTCAAATCTTTGTGCTGTTTAACGGAAAGTTCGCTCCATTCTTTATGAATAATATTTGTCAGTATGGCAAATTCATCAGCCTTGCTTATTCCGTGATCCGACCAATAATCAGTCAGTTTATTTCTGGTTTCCACTCCCAGCATTCTTTGTTCGATCCATTTTTTACTCCGCCCGAGCGCCTGCCAAGTTCGGCGGCCGCGCGCCACAGCCAATTCCGGATCGGCGGTTTCTTGCAATCTTTCATAACCGACCTTAGCCAGCCAAAGTTTGATCGGCTCGGCTTTGGGCGACGGCACAGATTGAATTAGACGAAATAAAGTTTCCACGTCAGCCGCGTCAGTAATACGCATTTTGCCATCCGGAGCGATCATTTTCAAACCGTTACATTTTGTAACGGTTTCATTTGACCCTTCATCAATAAGTCTTTTTTTTAAAACACGCCAATAAACTTGCGGATTTTCACTGCTCGTTAAAGCAGCAATAATATCCACGACGCTAAAATACCATTTTTCTTGCTTCTCGTCCCAAGACCGGCGCACCGGCTGGTCTTCGAAAATCGCGATTGTTTTGTTTTTCCCCTCCATAAATTTTCTAATTAATTTTATTATTTAATGATTTGGGTATGAAGCCGTTTTGCTCCAAAACACGCATAACTCCGCGCAACAAATAATTATTGGTAAAGCCTATCGTATAAACCCTTCCGCCCTCGTTAAAAGGAATCAGCATCTTTTTATCCTTCAATTTTTTCAATATCCTTGATCTCTGAACCGAGGATTCTTTTCCGATTATTTTTTCCAAATCAGCCGATTTGATGCTCATTTCTTTATTCCTAACTACCGCGGAGAGTATCTCATACTCGCGTTTAGTTATATTTTGGCGCTCTAACGCATAATCAAGCACCGGTAGTAAAATATTTCTCACCACATATTTTATATCCAGCAATTTATCTATTTTTTCTATTTCTTTGTACAATCCGTTGAGGACGTAAAAACACCATTGTAAAACCTTATCTTCTTCGCCGCTATCAGCCAGTGAAAGCATTTTATAATATTTTTCTCTGTCCATGCAAAAAACAGCGGTCGGGTTTAATATTCTGCCGCTTTTGACCTGAAAACCTTGTTTGATAAGCATGGCATAAGTGAACATTCTGATTAAACGTCCGTTGCCATTGTCAAAAGGATGAATCCAGGCCATTCGATGATGCGCCAAAGCAATCGCTAATAAATGATATTGCGTTCCTATGTTTTGGTTAACAAAATCAATCAGCTCATCAAAATATTCCGGCACTTTGATATGCTCCGGCGGGACGTGTTCCGAACGACTGATCGCGACGTTATGAGGACGAAATTGGCCAGGGTAGCGCGAGCCTTCTCCGGCTGGCGGCGGAGTAAGCCCCTTAACTATTATTTTATGAATTTCTGAAATTAACGCTCGGTTAAATTTAGTATTCTTGTTGACGTTTTCTTCGATAAAATCAATCGCTTTCTCAATATTAAAAACTTCTTTCATCTTTTCGTCTTTGTCTTTTTTGGAAGGGCTTTCGATTATCTTCTCCACGAATTCAGCCAAAGTCGTATTGTTTCCCTCGATTCTTGCCGACGCCAAACTCTCTAATAGCTGAAAAATGTTTTTTAATTGAAAAAAAACACGGGGCGGCACCGGCCCGCCTAATTTTTTAACCCGCAATTTTTCAAGCTCAATGATCGCGGTCGCCAATTCGCTGCCCCATTTCGGATCATAAAGCTTCAGCGGTATATCTCTAAATTGTGCTTTATTTTCATTTGTCATATTTGTTATTTAACATAATAACACACAAAATGCAATAAATCAAGGGGTCTTATTAACTATGAGATTATTCATTATTTAACATAGCGAGCGGTCGCTATTTAACATGGCTATGCGCCGGTCTCAAATCATATATTTTAAAAACTCTTTATAATGTCCCAGCAAATACGGCTGGAGATAAAGATAGAGCGGATCGTCTTTTTTCACCATGCCGCGCACGATATGATCATAAAGCCCGAAAACGACTGTTTGGAAAATCAGCAATTTATTATCCGCCGCCACCGCGGCCATTGTTTTGTCGCCGGCGGCGAAAAGTTCCTGCCGATACGCTCGCATATTTTCCGCGTACTCGTCGCGGCGCAAGTCGATCAATTTTTTCCAAATCTCGACGAATTCGCCGGGAATGCCCTGCTCGGCAAGATAAGCGATAAAATTATCGGGCAGCGCGTCGCGCAAAGCGCGCAAATAATTTTTCTTTTCCTCGCCATTTTCTTCCCTGGCTTTTTGTTCCAAAAGCAAAATCGCCAAAACCAGATTGGTCACGGTCAATTCGTTGAAGATCCTGTTTTGTTCTTCTTCGCCAAGTCTCGCGAAGCCGGACAGCTCGCGGAATTTTTCATCGCGGAAAAAATTGAACGCCGCCATCGCGCCGTTCATGGCAATATCTCTCGTTTTATAAGCAATCCGCTCCGGATGAGTATTATATTTCCATCCGCGGATAAATTTTATAATTCCCTCCCACATAAATTTTATTATTTACCAATGTTTTTTTCAATCTCCTCCCAACTTGGTTTGCCAGTGTTCGTTATTAAGCATTCCTTGGCGATTTTAATACCCCTTGTTTGCAAAGCCATGCCGCAAGCATCGGCTAAATCGGCCGGCGCCCGATTAGCCCCGCCCAAAGCCGTAACTAAAAAATATTGCTGGTTAAAATCTATTTCCTCGATCTCGTAGCCAAAAGCCGGGCCGATCATTTTTATTGTTTTTTCAATTTCCGTTTTTTCCTTGGGAGAAAAAAATTCTTTAGCCTTTTTCAAAACAAAATAAAATCTTAACTTGCCGTTCTTCATTCCTGCCCCGACTGATACTTTAAAATCATTGTCCCAAAAATTATCTTCGTCTTCATCTTCAGAATCTTCTCTCTCCGGCGATACTTTTAAATACTGCGAAATTTCCTTAAGCCTTTCTTCGGGATTTTCAAATTCAACTTCTTCGGCTTTGAATTCTTCCGGGTAAAAATTTCCGCCCAGCCATTCTCTCATCTCTTTATATTCAGGATGCTTGGGATTTTTCATGATTTCCAAAAAATCTTCATAGCCGGGAACTCCGCCGCAATCTTCCGGCGGGCAGGCGCGGCCGCCATCCAGGCAAACTGGATATTTAATATTCCCCTCGACCGGAATAATTTTTTCCAATTCAACGAAATGCTCCCAGCTATCGCCAAAATCATAATCATAATTCATCTTGGAATTTTTTTCCAAAGAAAACCATTCGCTGATTTTTTCCTCATTCTCCCGGGAAAACGGCTCTTCCGCGTCCTCATCCGGCAATCTGATATATTTTACCTCTTCGCGCCTGGGAGAAATAGTTTTAAATTTGTGCAAATGCGAATCAGTCCAGCCCATCGCGTTTTGAATCGCGCAATGCAAATCGTAAAAAGAATAATTTTCCGGCACCAAAATCCGCCGCCAGATCGGCGGCTTAACATCTTTCAAAGTAATTTTAAATTGATAAACATTCTTAAAATTTTTCTTCGCCATAAATATTGCCATTGATTATTTCGTATTAATTTTACCGCATTCCAAGGCGAAACCGCGGTAAGACGGGGATTCTTTTGCTTAAATTTTATTATTATTAGCCAATTTAATCAA
>DATJQC010000002.1:0-3818 GCA_035506055.1 Candidatus Nanoarchaeia archaeon
ATTCCTCCGCTGAAAAGGTTTGACAAAAGGACGATCGTGAATTAACAGAATATAATATCATATTTAATATAGAATGTCAATATAATTAAAAATTATCAAAATATATGACTGAAGTGAAAAAACAAATTGGAACTATTAAGCAGATCATCGGTGCGGTCGTCGATGTGATTTTCGAAGATAAGCTGCCGGAAATTTTTAATGCCTTGGAAGTCGTGAAGGCCGATGGCGAAAAATTAATTCTGGAAGTGCAGCAGCACACCGGTTTCAATGTCGTCCGCTGTATCGCCATGGGCTCGACCGATGGTTTGAAAAGAGGAGATGAGGTTACCGATACCGGCGCGGGCATCCAAGTTCCGGTCGGCAAGGAGACTTTGGGCCGCATCTTCAACGTTTTGGGCGATGCCGTCGATGGCCAGCCGACGCCCAAGACTTCCAAGAAATATAACATCCACCGCAAGGCTCCGGAATTCACCGAGCAATCCACCAAGACGGAAATTTTGGAAACCGGCATCAAGGTTATCGATTTGATCTGCCCGATCGCCAAAGGCGGCAAAGTCGGCTTGTTCGGCGGCGCCGGCGTGGGCAAAACTGTGGTCATCCAAGAGTTGATCAATAATATCGCCAAAGCGCACGGCGGCTATTCGGTTTTTGCCGGAGTCGGCGAGCGCACTCGCGAAGGCAATGATTTGTATCATGAAATGAAAGACGCGGGCGTGTTGGATAAATTGGCCATGGTTTTCGGCCAGATGAACGAAGCGCCGGGCAACCGCGCTCGCATCGCTTTGGCCGGTTTGTCGCTGGCTGAATATTTCCGCGATGAGATGAATCAAGATGTGTTGTTCTTCGTTGATAATATTTTCCGTTTCACGCAAGCCGGTTCCGAAGTTTCCACTTTGCTCGGCCGTCTGCCTTCCGCTGTAGGTTATCAGCCGACGCTCGCCACCGAAATGGGTGAACTGCAAGAAAGAATTACGTCAACCAACAAAGGATCAATTACTTCCATTCAAGCCGTTTATGTGCCGGCCGACGACTTAACCGATCCGGCGCCGGCCACGACTTTCGCGCACTTGAATTCAACCGTAGTTTTAAATCGCGGCTTGACTGAATTGGGAATTTATCCGGCCGTTGATCCGCTCGATTCCTCCTCTATCATTTTGGATCCGATCATCGTCGGCCAGGAGCATTATGATGTCGCCCGCGGCGTGCAGAAAGTTTTACAGCGCTACAAAGATTTACAAGATATTATCGCGATCCTCGGCATGGAAGAATTGTCCGACGAAGACAAGCAGACCGTGGCGCGCGCGAGAAAAATCCAGAAATTTTTGTCCCAGCCTTTTCAAGTCGCGGAAGCTTTCACCGGCCGCCAAGGAAAATTCGTCAAGCTCGCCGACACGGTCAAAGCCTTTGGTGAAATTTTGGCCGGCAAACACGATGATAAGAGCGAGGACGAGTTTTACATGAAAGGCGGTATTGAAGAGGTGAAAAAATAAATTAGGTTTATAACGCGAATACCACAAATTATAAGCGAATACCGCGAACATTATTTTTTGAGAAATGCCGATTAAACGCGTTTGTGGTATTCGCTTATAATTCGCAGTATTCGTGTTACAGGTAAAATATTTCTATGGATAAAATTATAAAATTTGAAATAGTTACGCCCGAGCGCACAGTCCTTAAGGAAGATGTCGTGGAAGTGACCGTGCCGACCGCGGAAGGCGAGGTGACGATCCTGCCGCATCACGCGCCATTGATCGCCACGCTCAAGCCGGGAGTTTTGGTTTTGAAAAAATCGGACGGCGCGGTCGATGTCGCTTTCACCGCCGGCGGATTCTTGGAAGTTTTAAGAAATAAAGTTGTGGTCTTAGCCGATACGGCCGAGCGCGCCGAAGAAATCGATCTGGCAAAAGTGGAAGAGGCGAGAGCGCGCGCGGAAAAAGCCATGAAAGAAGTCCGCCACGAAGACGCCGAGGAATTCGCCCGCGTCGCGGCGCAATTGGAGCACGAGCTTGCTAAAACCCGCGCCATTAATCGTTGGAAAAATATAAAAATTTAGCCGATTGCCTTGATTTATTTAGCTAAAAATAGGGAAGTTTCCCTATTTTTATTTTGAGAAAAAGGTGGTAAAATTATCCGGCTTTTGATCTGCCGGCCGGCGGACGATTTCTGAAATCAGTTTTTGTTGACAAATAATTGATTATATGCTATCCTGGTTAGTTAATTTATGTGTCAGTAAAATCACAAGCCTTTTTAACAAGGAGGTTGTCCTAAAAATAAAATATGAATATCCATCAATTTATCAATCTGATCGGCAAAAAAAAGCAGACCATTTTATCGGTGCTGATTATTTTTGTGGCGGCGGCGATTATTTTTTCCGCGGTCCAGCCGTTCAAATACGATTCCAATATCAAACTGCTCACCATCATCAGCTTTCAGTCGAACGTCGATCCGTACACGGCTTCGCGTTCCAACGAATATTTGAGCAACTTGCTGGCCGACATCGTTTCGTCCGGATCTTTTTTTGATAAAATCAAGTCGTCCGGTTTCAATATCAATACCAATTATTTTTCAGGCACCGAGAAACAGCAGATGAAAAAATGGGCGAAGACCGTCAAAGCCAAAAGCGTCGCCGATACCGGCATGATCAACGTCGACGTTTATCATACCGATCGGGCGCAGGCCGAAGAGATCGCCAAGGCGGTCGCTTACACTTTGCAGACCACCAATTCCCAATATCATGGTTTCGGCGACGGCGTGCAGATCAAGATTATCGATAATCCGATCACTTCCGATTATCCGGTGCAGCCTAATTTGCTTTTGAACCTCGGTTTGGCGATCGCTTTCACGTTGATTTTTTCTTTCTGCTATATTTATGTTTTTCCCGAAGAGAAATACGATATCCGTTTGTGGCCCAAAAAATCCTCCTACGCTAAGGCTACGGAGGACGAGTCCGCCCACGCTAAGGCTACGGAGGACGAGTCCGCCTTCGCTAAAGTTTCCTCTTACGCCGAGGCTGCCGAGGGCGAGTCTTCCTTAACTCCGGCTTTTGCCGAAATTGATGAGGACGAAACGGGAGCGTACCCGCAGAAAAATAATTTTGGCGGCTATGACCCGAGTGATTATCAGGCGAATGGCAACATAAATAATATTTGGCAAAGATAAAATATTTTCGCGCTATTTTAGATAGTCTTGTCCGGGCGATTTAAAAATTAAAGCGCCCGGGATAGAAAATCTAAAATCGATTTTCTTAATCATCGCACATAAACAATTAAAACTCGAAAGAGTGAAAGGAGATTCAAATGGGAAAGAATAAAATCTTTTCCGCGATCATGATTTTGGCGGCGGTGTTCACCGTTGCCAGCGGTCAATGCTACCCGGGCAAAGTGGTCGGTTTGAACAAGGGCGATACGATTTGCGCCACGGCCAACTGCCTCGGAATCGATTGCGACGTGATGATAAAATATTTGCAAGTTCATTATCACGCTCAGATCGTTTCCGGCTGTTTGAATGATTCGGCGTTAATCGTGACACTGCCGACGAAAGCAGCTATCGATTCGCTTATCGCGCAGAAAAATGTCGCGGCACCAAAAAAGGCAAAGGCAAAGGCGAAGACGCGAGGCCAGAAAAATAGTCCGGCTACGGAGTTTGAAAAAATTACGGGTCCAGGACCGGCGCAATGGATAAACTACGGCGTTGATCCCTGGCGCGGCGATCCGTTGGCAGCTTGGTGTATGTTGGGATTCTCCCAGTATATTAGCGCTCTCGATTCGATGAAAGCCGCTTTTGCTCGCGACGATTACGTCAGGGATTCCATTTCGAAC
>DATJQC010000003.1:0-7449 GCA_035506055.1 Candidatus Nanoarchaeia archaeon
TCTTGCCCGAGCCGGACACGCCGACGATCGAAACGAATTCGCCCGGCTTGATATGCAAATTCACGTCCTTTAAAACCTGGACGTCGGGGATATATGATTTGTAGACATTAAATAATTTGATCATAAATATTATAACGCTAATACCGCGAATTATAAACGAATACAACGAACATTTTTTCAAGCGCTGATTTGGTTCGGAGAGTTTGCGGTATTGGCTTATAATTCGTGGTATTCGCGTTAAGTTTCAACTTTTTTACTTTAATTTCCTTATCCCATATTGAATCAGCTCTTCGACTTCCGCCAGACTTTGCATTTTGGTCGCGGCGCCGAAATCCACCGCGATCACCTCTTCCCCGCCCGCGCCAATCACCCTGGTCATCAGATTATACTGATCCAGATAGCCGGTTTTGGATCCGGTGACTTTCAGATTATTGGCGGCGGCGAAAACTCCATCGCGGATGAAATTATTGGTGTTAATCAAGGTGTGCGTCTTTTTAGTATTAATGGTGGTAAAAGAATATTTAGGCGTAACGCTGATTTTCTGGATGACCGGATTCTTAAATATTTCTCTGGTAATTATAGCATACTCTTTGGCTGTGCTCACGTTGGCGGGAGAAAGGCCGGTCGGTTCGATAAAATCCGTGCTGGTCGCGCCGATCGAGGCGACATAAGAATTCATTTCGGCGATAAAGGCATCGCGAGACAGGCCGGAAACTCTGACTAACGATTCCACGGCATTATTCGCCGAACCGACCAGGGCGGAATAAACCAAATCGCCGATGGTGAGGGTATCGCCGTCATTTAAGGTGACCCGAGCCGATTCAGCCGGCGAACAATATTGATAATTATACAGCTCATCCTGTTTTTCATAACTTACCGCGGTATTCAAGGAAGGATGCTGATCAAAAAAAATTTTGATCGCCACCAGTTTGGAAAGGCTGGCCAGCGGCAGGACAGCCGAAGAATTTTTATCCCAAATCGTCTCGCCGGTTTTTTCATCGATTACGATCGCCGCGGCCGCTTTGATATCCGGCTCGGCCGTCGCGCCTTGTTCGGAAACGCCCAAAACGCGGCCGTTGGAATCGGGCGCCACCAAGAGCGGCTGAACGCGGATATTGATGATTCCCTCGCCCTTGCTGGCGATCTTTTTAAAAGCCACCTTATCCAAATCTAAAATACGGTCGGGAAACCGCGCGCGATCCGGACCGAAATCATTAACCGTGATATCGACCGATTTATTATTGGCCGTGTTATAAACTCGCAATTTGGAACCTTTAGGGAAATCCACCGCGGCGGCGAAATCGCCCTTTTTATATGAATACCAGCTGGCTTTGCCGGCGATCAAGATGGACGGATCGCTCATCACCGCCACTTGGGCGTAGGGCAGCGCGATCGTCGCCGTTACCGTTTTTTTGGCCGGATTATCAATGGTCGGCAACTCGCGCCAGGATTGAAAATTCTTATCGTAAAAATAAACTCTTTTATAATATTGGTCGCCGCCGACATAACCGATGGTCAGGGTAATCGGCGATTTATTATCGTAGGCCGAACTGTTGCTCAGATCAAATTGGTAAGTCGGGCTGATCTGATCCAGTTGCCAGGGGCTGGGCAGGGCAGCGGTGATCGCCTCAGCCTGGATGGCGGTCGCGCCGGTCAAAGATTTAGCCGGAAAGGAAACCGTAAAATTATTATCGGCGGTGGAAAGCGATGACCCCTTGACGGCCGAACTGGTCGCCAAATCAAGACTAACCTCCGAGCCGTTTGTCTCGGCAACGACCGGCGAAGCCGTGGCGATATTGGCCGCGGGCAAAACTTGATTCGCGAAGCTGATAACGGGCACTGGCGCGCTGGAAACTCCGCCGTCATCAAAAACAATGCCGCTGTCGGCCAAAGCGGGCAGCGCGAACAGAGAAAAAATGAAAAAGAAAAAAGAAAAAATTATTTTAGCCATGGCGATTAAAAATTTAACGGTTAATCCCTTGATTTAATGAATATTTAATGATACTTTATATAATACCAACAAATTCCAGATGTGAAAAGGCGAAAAATTCGGAATTTTTTTAAATTTAGTCGTTAAGCCGAGATAGCTCAGCTGGTAGAGCGACGGTATCGTAAACCGTAGGTCAGGGGTCCGATCCCCCTTCTCGGCTCAGATGAACACCCGGGTAATTTTACTCGAATTTACTGGCCAAAAAAATAATTCCACCACTTCATCGGGTTGGAATTTTTTTTATCCGGATTATTATCGCCTGATCCGTTGCCGGATTGATCGCCTCCGGCGCCGGAATTTTCGATCACGGCCACGCGCTCGCCGGGCATTTTGAGATTCAAATTCAGCCGCGCTTCGGTTTCCGCGTACTGATCCGACTGCAAATATTTTTCCAAGGCGGTCAAATCGTTATTGCTCGCTTCCAAACTGGCGATCTGCCTTTGCAGATCCGCCACCTGGCTGTTGACCGAAAACCGCTCGCGGGCATTTTTAAAGACCGGCACGATGATCGCGGCGATAATTATCAAACAAGCCAAAGTAAAAAAATATGGCGCCAAAAAAATTCCGGTAAAAAAATTTCTTCTGTTTTTTTTCATTATTTTGCGATGGCGGTTTCCTTGCGCGTTTTGGGCGTCACCAGGAAACCCATATATTTGCCGAACATCAGCCGCGTTTGCGCGTCGAGAGCGGGGAAAGCGCCGAAGAAAATAATACCGACCGGCAATAAAATCCATTCGAAAACGATCATCACCCGCTTGAAGCGGCTGACTCCCGCCGGACGGCGCGGCATCAATAAGGAAGAGACGGCGGCGGAGATGAGCAGGCCGATCATCGAGAGAGTCATCAAGGTCTGCGTCACATTGGGCAAGTTGCCGGAAATCACCATCGCGTTAAAAGCATCGCCGCCGAAAAACAAAGGCAGCCAGCCGACCACGCCGATGATCAGCGCGTTGGTCGCCCAAGAATGAAAACCGTAGACCTGGGTAAAAATTTTGTCGAGCGCGTCGCGTTTGGGCAATTTCTTCCAGCGCTTGACCGTATTGAAAATCAGATAAGGGATATTTTCCACTCCCCAGCCCCAGCGCCGCTGCTGCTTGTACAAACCTTTCATCGTATTCCAATTATCCTGCACCATAATCGAATCCATCGAAATCGGAAAAAAAATCGGCTCGGCGCGGTAATCGCCGTTGTAATGGAAATAGCAATGCCAATAGATGCGCGAGTCTTCGGAAACCATCGTCGTCGACCAGAAACCGATATCCACCAAAGCCTGCCAGCTCATCGAATGCGAAGAATAAGTGGCTAATTTATCCGGACGGATTTGCTGCATCATCTGCCAAAAAGTGTTTGATGACGCGGCGACGCGCGAAAAAAACGGCACTTCCCAGACATTGTTGTGATAAAGCGGAACGGGCTGATAGCTGACGCGATAAGGCTTGGTCACCGTCAGAAAATAATAGGTCAGACAATGGAAAAAACCGGGATAAACCACCGTGTCGCTATCGAAAACGCTGACCAAAATTTTATCATAAGGGATTTTCTCGCGATCGATCAGCTCGATCTTGACCATCCGGGCGGCCCAGGCCTGATTGGCGCCCTTGGCCTTCAACTCCCCGGCAATGCCGTCGGGATGGACGCTGACGAAAAAATCGCGGAATTTGCCGGCGAATTCTTTTTTCAATACCGCCGCTTTATCCAAACCTTTCTGGCCCTCGCGCTCTTCGATCGCCAGGACAAAAATAATGTTTTCCGGAGGGAAGCCGTCATTGACTATCGATTGAATGCTGGCGCGCAAAACTTCCACCGGCTCCACGGCCGTCGGAACGATGACCAGATGGATTACATCCCGATAAGTAAATCCGTTTTTGACCAAGCTGTCGGCCGGAAATTTGCCGGGCGTGCCGGCCCCGAGCGCTTCGCATTTGCCGCGCCAATCCATCGCCCGCATCTTTTTCATTTTGAAATAGGAAGTGAAAAGCATGATGCCCAGATACAAAACCAAAAGCAGCCAGTAGACATCGAAGGCGATAATGAAATAAGCGACCCAAACCGGCTTAAAATAAGAAAAAATGATCAGTATAAGCAAAGTTCCCCAGGCGAAAGCGCCGGGAAAAATCTCCAGGATCCGATAAAATATCCGGTCGCCGCCGGTCAATTCCGCGGCTTTGCCGATTTTTAGATAATCCATATCATAAATCATAAAAACATAAGAGCATGGAAGCAGGGAAATTCAAGAATTTTTTGCTTTCATGCTCCCTTGTTCACATGCTCCAATGCTTTTACGTTCAATTTCTCGCCAATTTCGTTTTAAATATCGCCGCGCCGAAAAAGTATAATATATAGTAGCCCGTGGCAAAAGAAAGCAGATTGCGGAAATATTCCCAATTCGTGATATACCTTAGCAGATTATTTAAAATTGCCAAGGGATGGATGAATACGTCCCAGCTATTGAAACGTTCGGTCAAGCCGAACAAAACCCCCAATGACATCAGAGGGATAGTAATAAAAATAATAATTTTTGCGGCGCGGCGATTAAAGATTTTGGCCAAAAGATCGCGCATCTCGAGCAAATAAATCACGAAAAATATCCAGCCAAAAACGCTGTAGACGAAAAAGAACATTATTTCCCAGGCGTTCGGAACGCAAACATTGAGCGGCGAACCGGCCGGGCAAAAATTCAGAAGATGCCGGATGTCGGCGATCAGATAAGCGGCGTTAGGCAGAAAAATAAACCAAAGAAAAAAAATTATCGCGGCCGATATTTTCTGACCGATTTTTTTAAATTTGGTTTGCCGCCAATAAACCGATAGAAGCAGAAAAAAAACGAATGGCGCCATCGCCAAAAGGATATTCCAAACCATCATCACGAACGGATAATCGTTGACGTAAAACAGCCCGAAAGTGTCCACAATATTCTTAATACTAAAAAAATGAGTGAAACTCATAGGTGAAATTTAAAATTTTGAATTTTGAAATAATTTTTCAATGACTAAATTTTTTAAAATTAAAAAATGAGTCATTATTTGAAAATTCAAAATTGAAAATTGAAAATTATTCAAAAACAATATCTTCCCCTTCCGCCAAATCTTTGTCCGGATCTTTGGGCGCGGCAGAAATGGCGGGTGGATTATTTTCCGATCTGGCCGGTTTGGCAAAACCCGACAGACCCGCTTCTTTTAATTTATGCAGCGAAACATAACCTTCTTCTTTTTCAGCGCTGGAAACCGCGCCTTGAGCCAAAAGTTTGGAAGGAGAAATGCGCGACAGATCGATCCTCCCTTTTTTGGCCGCCGGCCGATCGGAAAAACCCTCGCGTTTTTTCTTTTTCAATTCCGACAAGCAATTCTTGCAATAAACCGGCCGTGACGAATCCGGCTTGAAAGGAACTTTGGTATCAATGCCGCAGGAAGCGCACTTGGCGTCGAACAAAACTCCCGCGGTTCTCGGTTCCGCTCGCCGTTCCGGCCTGGCCGCCTTTGCCGTGGCGGTTTCAAAACGGGGAACAAAATTAGAACCCGAAGCCGCGGCCGGTTTTGCCGCGCTTGGCCGAACATCGGTTGCCGGCTTGGCAAAGCTCGGCGCCGAAGCGGCTCGCGGTTTTTCATAACCTGGTTTGGCAAAATCCGCGGCCGAAGATATCACCCTTCCCGGAACAGCCGGGGGCTTGGGTAATTCTTCGGTAAAATGGATCCGCATAATCTCTTCTTCCACTTCCGCTTGCGGCTTGGCATAGGTTTGCCGGGTCCAATCGATCGCCTTCCGCAGATTATTAGTGCGCTCGGCATCGGATAACGGCGGCAGGCCGCGGGCGGAAAAAGGCGCCGAAGCCACGCCGTCGATCATCAATTTGATATAAAATTCATACTTGGGAAGGTTGAGAATGTCCTCTTCTTCGAAGACCGGAGTAAATTCCTTGACCAGTTCTTCGGCATCGACGGCGCCGACGCGGAAAGCGACCAGGGTGCCGACGTTGCCGAACACGGCCGCCTTGACCTCGTCGGTCAGCTGTTCCATATATTGATGAGCGATGATCAGATTAAGGCGGTATTTCCGCGCTTCGGACAAAATCGTCGCGAAAGATTCGGTGCTGAAATTCTGGAATTCGTCGATGTAAAGATAAAAATCTTTGCGCTCTTTTTCCGGAATGTCGACGCGGCTCATCGCCGCCAGCTGAATTTTGGTGATCATCATCGCGCCCAAGAGCGCCGAATTATCTTCGCCGATGTGGCCTTTGGACAAATTCAAAATTAAAATTTTTCCTTGATCCATCGCGGCGCGGACATCAATCGAAGAGCGGGTCTGGCCGACGATATTGCGGATCAGCGAGCTGGACAAAAATTGTCCGACTTTGTTTTGGATCGGCGAGACCGCCTCGGAAGCGAATTTATCGGCATAACTGGCGAATTCTTTCAGCCAGAAAGATTTGACCACCGGATCTTTCACTTCGGCCATGACCTTTTTGCGGTAAGCCTTATCGGAAAGCATCTGAATGACCGAGAGCAAAGTGGAATTGGGATAATCCAAAACCGCCAAGATGGCATTGCGCAAAATATATTCCAAGCGCGGCCCCCAGGAATCGGCCCACAATTTTTTGAAGACGCCGACCAAACCGGAAGCGACTAAGTGCCGGACTTTGATATCGACCGCTTCGACGATATTGAAAGCGATGGGAAATTCCGTGTCGGTCGGATTGAAATAAATAATATCCTTAATCCGCTCCGATGGGATATATTGCATCACCTTTTCCGCCAAGTCGCCATGCGGATCGACCACGGCCACGCCCTTTCCCGCCCGGATGTCGGCCACGATCATATTTTCCAGGATCGTCGATTTGCCCATGCCGGTTTTCCCGATCAGATACATATGGCGGCGGCGGTCGTCAGTCTTGATGCCGAATTTGATTTTCCGATTGCGGAAAGTCGTTTCGGCGAAAGTCGTAATTTCACTATTAAGCATCTATTTATAAAACGAATTAAATTTTTAACGCGAATACTGCGAATTATAAGCGAATACCACGAACAATGGCAACAAACAAATAAAGCAAGAAATTCAGTTCGCAAAGTTCGTTGTATTCGCTTATAATTTGTGGTATTCGTGTTATATTTTTAATAAGGTCTTGATTTCTAAACGAACGGCAGGTTTTCCGGCGGTGTTCCTTTTTCATCTTCGGCTTTACCTAATTCCTCTGCGGCGGAAGATTTTGCCTCGGCCTCCGGCGCCGGAATAGCCGGTTTTTCCGCGGCTCCGTTTTCTTCCCGCAGATCGCTTAGAAACAACGGTTCGGCTTTTTCCTCGCTGACTCTTTCTTCCGCTTGCGGCAGAGTCATCGGCGGTTCGGCTTTGCGGCCCGGAGCCATTTGGATCAGCGGCGCCTTGACCGTACCCGCGTTCGGAAAGTGCCAGATGGTCGCTAATTCTTCGACATTGAGCATGCCCGGCCGCCGGCCGCCGGAAACGCT
>DATJQC010000004.1:0-4326 GCA_035506055.1 Candidatus Nanoarchaeia archaeon
TGGACATTTGGCGGCGATCGCGCCACCGCGCGGCATGGCCCCGCACCAGTTTTTTTCGAAATGCATCCTTAGAGCGAGAATCCGCCAGCCGGCAGAGAGGCATTTATTATCACTCGCTTGATAATAAAAAATGAAAATGAGGCTTGCCGGAGCCGCTTTTTTGTTTGACCTTTCTCGAACGTTTTTTTCAAGCGAAGACATCACCCGTTAGCGCCAAGTTTCGGCCGGAACCGGCCAGTCTGATCTTGCCGGCCATGAGACTTAAGTAAAGGACGGCCAACGTTGATTTTGAGCGATAATAAAGAGATTATTGGCGGATATTGATTCACCATGATTTTTAAAAAAAGTCAAGGAAATTCGGTTGACACCAATGGTCAATTTGTTATAATATTTATAGGCAAAATTAGCGCCTATTTTTCTATTTTTGGGTTGATTTTATTAATAATTTTAAGATTATAAAATAATATTATGATGATTTCATATCTTGGCCAATCATGTTTCAAATTGCAAGACAAGCTCGGACCGGAAGGAGTAACTTTGGTTACTGATCCGTTTGGCAAAGAGCTGGGATTAAAAGTGCCGAATTTCGAAGCCGATATCGTGACGGTCAGTCATCAGCACTTCGATCATAATAATTCAGGAGCTTTGCGCGGCAATCCTTTTATCATCGATACGCCGGGCGAATATGATATCAAGGCCGTGATGGTGCAGGGCATTGAAACTTGGCACGATGCCAAGGGCGGCGTTGAGCGCGGCAAAAATATCGTCTATCGGATCGAAATGGATGACCTGACCCTGGTCCACTTGGGCGACTTAGGGCACATTTTAACCGACGAGCAATTGGATCAATTGGATAATGTCGATGTTTTATTCATTCCGGTCGGCGGCCGGGTGACGGTTGACGCCAAGATGGCGGTCGAAGTGATCGGCCAGATCGAGCCGCGGGTCGTCATCCCGATGCATTATAAATTTCCCGGCGCCAAGTTAGAACTTGATCCGGTCGAAAAATTCATCAAAGAATTAGCCGTTACGCCCCGCAAAGAGGAAAAATTAAAGATCGCCAAAAAAGATCTTCCCCAGGAAGGAATGGAATTGGTGATTTTGGAAGTTGCCGCGTGATTTTATTTAATTTTCAATTTTGAAATAATTTTTTAATCATCAAATTTTAAAAAATTTAATAATTTAGTCATTATTTCAAAATTGAAAATTGAAAATTTTCGACTATGCCTAACAAGGAGGAGATAAAAAAAGCCGATCCGATAAAAGAAGAGCGCGACAAGCATAATGCCCTCTTGGCCGGAGTTATTTTTTTTATGCTGTTGATCATCATTCTCTGGGTGATGAATCTGGGAATGGTCTTCAGGCGGGCCCCGGTCAAAACCGGCGATCAGCTTGAGATTGATCGGTTCAGCCGGGATTTTCAGAAAGCTTTCGCGGCCGCCGGCGCCAAGATGGGCGATTTGAAGAAAATCGACGCGGCCGAATTGCAAAAATACGCGGCGCGGTTTTCCGCCACCACCTCCGCGGCAACTTCGACAATCAAGAAATAAGGATTAATTTTTTATAATTTTTAACTGGTTAAGATATGGCGAAGATAAAAAAAGCCGCCAAAGCGGATAAAAACAAGACCGGAAAAGAAAAGAAACCGCGGAATGAAGCCGTGAACGGAAAAAATAAGGCCGGCCAAGCGCGGCCCAAGCTGGAAAACCCTTCCTCCGTCCGCCCTGGGCGGACTACGGAGGACAAGTCCTCCTTCGCTAAAGCTACGGAGGACAAGCCCTCCTCTGCTAAAGCTACGGAGGACAGGGGTGAGATGGTCGGGCCGCAACCTAAATCCGGAATGGGACAATCAAGAACCTTGTACGGCTTGGTGCAAGCCCAGCCGATCGTCGAAGAGATGAGCCGGTCGTATTTGGATTACGCGATGAGCGTGATCGTTTCCCGCGCTCTGCCTGATGTCCGCGACGGCTTGAAGCCGGTGCATCGCAAAATTTTGTACGCGATGTGGGATATTGGTTTGCGCGCCGGAGGAAAATTCCGCAAATCCGCCACCGTCGTCGGCGAGGTTTTGGGCAAATACCATCCGCACGGCGATACGGCCGCTTACGAATCCATGGTCCGCATGGCCCAGGATTTTTCCATGCGCTATCCGCTCGTCAAGGGCCAGGGCAACTTCGGCTCGATGGACGGCGATTCAGCGGCGGCGATGCGCTATTGTTTGAGCGGCGACTCTTTAATTTTAACCGATCGCGGCATCTTGCCGATTGCCGAAGTTTCCGGCGGGAAAGAAGAAAAAATCAACCTCAAAATTTTAAATTATCAGGGCAAGATCAAAAAAGCTGATAAATTTTTTAATTCCGGCCGCCACCGAATCATCAAAATTACCACCCAGGAAGGATATTCATTGCGGGGTTCTTACAATCACCCGATTTTAGTCTGGCAATTGAATGAATTTTCGATTCCGACCGTGGGCTGGAAACTTTTGCAAGATGTAACCGCTGAAGATTACGCTATTATCAGCCGGAGCGCTTCGCTTTTTAGCGCCAAAAATCTCGCTTTAAAAGAGTATTACCCTTTGTTTAACGCGAAATATCGCGATATCGGTTTGCCCGAAACAATGAATAAAGATTTAGCTTTTCTCCTCGGCGCCCTGGTTTCCGAAGGAAGCTTCCGTCAAAATCATATTATTTTTAACAATAAAGACAGAATTTTTTACGAGCGGATTAAAAAAATAATTCAGGGGCAATTCCCGGGAATAAAAATTTATGAAAGGGATATCAAGGGTGATTGCCGCGAATTGGATATTTATCAGCGGAAGGTCGTGGAATTTTTAAAGAATATCGGACTCGCTCCGGTTCGATCCGATCAGAAAGAAATTCCTTTTTCAGTTTTAACTTCAACGGCAGAAATTATCAAATCGTTTTTAATCGCCCTGTTTGAAGGGGACGGCTCGGTTATCAGCCATCAGGACAAGCGCCATGCCGGCCGCAGCCTTGAATTGAATTATAATTCAAAGAGCGAAAAATTAATTGCCCAGCTGAAAATCACGCTTTTGAATTTTGGCATAATCTCCAACTCGCCTTATCAGGATAAGCGCAACGGTTGTTTTAAGCTGCTGATTTCCGGAGTGGAAAATATTTCCCGCTTCAGCCGGAAAATCGGATTTTTTTCCGAGCGGAAAAATAAAATTCTCGAGGAAGTCGGCTCGCTTAATTCCGGCAGGATGAGTAAAAATGATTATATTCCCTACCTTAATGATTATCTGCGGCGGAATTATCAGCAGTCTTTCATCAAGAAAAATAATTTCGACCGCTATAATTTGCTGCGGAAAAATTATTCTTCGCTGGCAAAGATTTTAAACCAGAGCGATCAAAAAATGATTGATTGGCTTTTAAAAAATAATTTTTTCTTCAATAAAATAAGAAAAGTTGAGAAGTTATCGGTTAAAGAAGATGTTTATTCCGTGCGGGTTGCCAGTTCCTGCCATTCTTTCGTCGCCAACGGCTTCATTAATCATAATACCGAAGCCAAGTTGTCGGCGATTTCCGAGGAAATGCTGTTTGATATTGATAAGAATACCGTTGATTTTATCCCGACTTATGACGGCTCGCATCTGGAACCTTCGGTGCTGCCAGCCAAATTGCCGCAATTGCTTTTGAACGGCACGATGGGCATCGCGGTCGGCATGTCCACGGAAATTCCGCCGCATAACCTGCGCGAATTGTCCGAAGCCATTGCTTACTTGATTGAAAATCCTGACGCGACCGTGGAAGATTTGTGCCAGTTCGTCAAAGGCCCGGATTTTCCGACCGGCGGCGTTATTTATAATCAAAAAGATATCGAGTCGGCTTACGGCACTGGCAAAGGCGGAATCGTGATGCGCGGCGTGGCCGAAATCGAAGAATTGAAAGGCGATAAATTCCAGATCGTCATTTCCGAAATTCCTTATCAGGTGAATAAAGCGGCGCTGGTGGAAAAAATCGCCGAGCTGGTGACGGAAAAGAAGATTGACGGTATCCGCGATCTGCGCGATGAATCCGACCGCGAAAAATCCGTCCGTATCGTCATTGAATTGAAAAAAGACGCTTATCCGAAAAAAGTTTTGAACGCTTTGTTCAAGCTGACCGCGCTGCAATCGACTTTCCACGTTAATATGCTCGCTTTGGTGGACGGCATCCAGCCGAAAGTTTTGAATTTGAAATCGATTTTGGAAGAATACATCAAACACCGCGAAATCGTGGTGCGCCGCCGCACGCAATTCGATCTGGACAAAGCGAAGGACCGCGCTCATATTTTGGAAGGCTTAGTGATCGCTTTGGAAAATAT
>DATJQC010000005.1:0-4397 GCA_035506055.1 Candidatus Nanoarchaeia archaeon
AGATTTTGGTCGTGCAGAGAAGTAAGGAATTGAATTTTTACCCCGGTTATTGGAACGGGATTTCCGGATTTCTCGACGATCAGAAGAGTTTGGAGGAAAAAGTCACCGAAGAATTAAGAGAAGAGCTTGGTTTGTCCGAAACCAAGATTAAAAAAATCAAACTCGGGGAAATATTCGATCAGGAAGAACCGAAATACAAAAAAATCTGGATCGTTCATCCGGTGCTGGTGGAAGTAAAAACCGATGAAATCAAGCTTGATTGGGAGGCAAAAGATTATAAATGGTTCAGCATAAAAGAAGTGAAAAAGTTGAAATTATTGCCGGGCTTTGATCGTGTTCTTAAGAATTTATTTTATTAATTTATGAACGACGAAAGGATTAAATTGATTCGCCAATGTGAGTGGGAAGAAGTTTTTCTGGAATGGTATAAAAATGAAGGAGAAAAACAGGGTTGGATTGATTTGGCCCGCGAACGCGGTTTTGCTTCCTGGGCAGATTGGCGGCTAAAAGGTTATGCCGAACGCTTTGGCTGCCGCGAAGCCGATTGGGGATTTTATGAAATTTCCGATCCGGCGGAAGTTGTGGTTAATTGGTTCGGCGGACCGTTTCGGACCTGGATTGAAAAATATTATGAAGGCAAAAAAACCAAAACATTTTCCGAATTGGCTGTTCAGCCGGAGATAATCAATCATGGCGGAATAAAATCAATGACCGTCGATTATCCTAAGAATTCGATCATCACCGCTTTGCAATTAGCCGATGGCTCAGTTTTCGTCATTGACGGTTCGCATCGTTCTTGCGCTTTAGCCATGATGGCGAAGAAAAAAAATTCAGCACCAAAGAAATTAATTTTTGCCATTGGCAAATCAAAATTGCGAGAATTGCCGCCAGCCGGAAAAAATACTTCAAAATAAAAAAATGAAACCATTTTCGGACAATATAATTTTTTACGATTCGGAATTTTCTTCTTTTGATACCAAAAAGGGGGAGATTTTATCGATCGGGATGGTCAAGATGAACGGCGAGGAGCTTTATTTGGAATTGGAATTTTCCGGCGAGGCTGACGACTGGGTGAAAGAGAACGTGATACCGAAGCTGGCCGGTGAAAAAGTTAGCCAAGAAGAAGCGGTTAAGAGAATTAAAAAATTCGCCGGCTCATCCACGCCGTTTCTCGTTTCTTATGTCACGAGCTATGATCAAGTTTATTTGAAAAATATCATCGGGCCGGGCAAAAATAATATTTTCCACTGGATGCCGATCGATATCGCCTCGATGTTTTTCGCCCTGAACCGCAACCCGGAAGATTTCGGCGATGCCGATAAAAACGGCGAATTCGAAAAGCTGGGCATCGATTGGAAAAAATACCGCGAGCATCACGCGCTCGACGACGCCAAGTTGTTAAGAGAATATTATTTGAAAATTTTTGAAATTTCGAATGATAAATCATAAATTATGAATACTTCATTAATTGAATTTAAAAATAGTAAAAAAGATATTTTACGCGGAATTTTGCTGTCGGCGGAAACTGATCCAAAAAAGTATTGCGCGGTAATGCTGGGCGGATTCGAAAGAGCCGGAACGACGGAAAAGAAATTCAAAGCGTTAGCCGATAAATTGGCCGAAAAAAATATCAGTTCTTTCCGTTTCGACGCGGCTGATTGCGGATTGTCCGACGGTAATTTTTATCAAACGACGGTGGAAAGCTTAGCCGCCGATTTATCGGCCGCGATAGAATTTTTACGTGATCGGGGGGGGTATGAAAAATTTTCTCTGGTTGGCCATAGTTTAACCGCTTGTGTTTTTTCTTTGTTATTGGAAAAGATCAGTATCGAAAAAATAGTTCTTCTGGCTCCCGCCCTGAATCAACGAGATTTATTCCGTTATTGGTTTGTACAAAAAAAATTCCCGGACAAGGAGATAACTTGGGATAATTACCCGGATTATTTTGACGAAAAGTTGTTCGATGAAGACGTGAAGCTTGACTTGATTACCAAGACGCACAAATTAAGCAGGGAATACAGAAATAAAAATAAAGATATCGACTATAGCGGCAATTATTTAAAATATGCCCAGGAGAAAATTTTATATATTCACGGTATGGCTGACGATGTTGTTCCGCCTCCCAGTTTAAAGATAAATTTTTTGAATAAAATTATTATCGACAAGGGCGGCCATGATTTGGAACGCCCTGGAATAATCGAGCAATGGTTGGGAAAAGCGGCTGATTTTTTAGAAATTTATTATTAGGGTAATTAATTTATGGATAATTTATTTCCAATTTTATTGCTTCTGGGAGTGATC
The DNA here is from genome assembly GCA_035506055.1 of Candidatus Nanoarchaeia archaeon. GTDB lineage: Bacteria > Patescibacteriota > Patescibacteriia > Patescibacteriales > WJLG01 > JAQTUZ01. Next base: position 2,302 of record DATJQC010000005.1, read on the forward strand.
ATCATTATTTTTTTATTGCTGAGAAAAAAAAGCGCTCCGGAAGACGAGAAGATCGCCGCGATGATGGAGCGGCTGGCGAATTTGAGCGCGCAAAACGAAGAAATGCGCAAGGCGCTTGACGCCAAACTTTCCGAGGCTTACAAAACCACGCAAGATCAATTCGGCAAGACGGCCGGCCTGATGCAGAATGTCACCGGCCAGGCGAACAAGATGATGATGGAAATGCACGCGCAATCCCAGAAAGTCATCACCGAGGTTTCGGAAAAATTGGCCAAGCTGGACGAGACGAATAAGCAAGTGATAAATTTTTCCGGCCAATTGCAAAATTTGCAAGATATTCTGAAAAATCCCAAACAGCGCGGCATCTTGGGCGAATATTATTTAGAAACTATTTTAAAGAATGTTTTGCCGCCCGGATCTTATGAAATGCAATACAAATTTAAAAACGGTGACATTGTCGATGCCGCTGTTTTTGTTGATAAAAAAATTATCCCGATCGATTCCAAATTTTCTTTAGAAAACTACAACCGTTTGGTTGAGGAAAAAAATTCCACCGAGAGGGAACGTCTGGAAAAAAACTTTGTAAATGATTTGAAATTGAGGATTAAAGAAACATCAAAATATATCAGACCGGAGGAAGGGACGATGGATTTTGCTTTTATGTTTATTCCGCATGAGGCAATCTATTATGATTTGTTAATCAATAAGGTTGGTGCCATGCAAAGTGAAGACACTAACAGTCTTATCCAGCGCGCCGCTGGCGAATACCATGTTGTGATAATTTCTCCAACATCTTTTCATGCTTATTTGCAAACTGTTTTACAGGGCCTTAAAGCCATGAAGATTGAGGAGACAGCCAAGGAGATAAGAAAAAATGTAGAAAAATTGTGCGGACATTTATATTCTTACGAAGAACATTTGAAAAAAATGGGGAAACATTTAGGAACGACTGTTGTCGCCTATAATGATTCTTACGCGACTTTTAAGATGATAGATAGGGATGTTATGAAGATTACCGACGGCGAATCGACCGTGGAAGTTTTAAAATTGGAAAGACCAAAAGAGGGAGAGTAAAATACTAAATTGCTTTTTGGTTCCGTCGCAGTCTCCCGCCAGGGGACTGCGACGCGATTGTCGCATTTTCGTCGCAGTCCGAGGCGAGACTGTGGCGCAACCAAAGTCCCTGAGGCAGGAGATTCAGTCGCAACCAAGAATAAAAAAATGGACATAATTTCCGTTTCAGAAAATATGTCCATGGATGTAAGCTCACCTAACATTGAAAAGAATATCGCAATCACAGTACCCGTCGTGTTCATCGAAGTATTTGAATGTAGCTTCGATATCGACGTCACCCATTTTTTTAAGAATTTCTTTTGCAATTGGCTTTTGGAGATTGTCAGAACATTTTTTATGAGGATCGCAGCCTTCAAATGCCGCATCAAGCTTTTTCCTGAATTCTTTCCAACGAGGATTTTTAGGCGTCATTGATTCGGGCATAACAGCCCTCCTTTCTTGGTTTTATATAGGATTAGGTGAATTCCATTTTGATTGTTTATTTTTATTTTGTCAATGGTTAGTCAAAAAGATATTATAAAACCTCTCCTTGGTTCCGTCGCAGTCTCCCGCCAGGGGACTGCGACGCGATTGTCGCATTTTCGCCGCAGTCCTCGGAGAGACCGCGGCGCAACGAATTATAATTTTCTTGTCATCCTGAGCCGGCGCCTAAGGCGTTAGCGAAGGATCTGTTACTTCCAATTTCCGAGTTCGTAAATATCGGAAGGATCAGATCCCTGCCTCCCGGCAGGCAGGCTTCGCGCGGCGCTCCCTGGCCGGGCAGGCAGGATGACAAAATAAAGATATGGAAATCAAACAATTATTAAAACAATCCAAGGAAATCTGGCCGGAGCAGCAGCTGCCGCTGGCGCAGATTATCGTCCGTTTGGGAAAAGTTTTCGGCGATCTTTGCCGCTGGGAACGCAATGCCGCCAAAGATACCACTAAGCACACCGACGAAGAGTTAAAAAAAGAATTGGGCAACATTATTTTTTCCACCATCCGTTTTTGTGACGACTTGGGCTTTGATCCGGAAGATTGCA
>DATJQC010000006.1:0-4455 GCA_035506055.1 Candidatus Nanoarchaeia archaeon
AAAAGAAGATTAAAAATAATCGGCCTAAAGTTGAGAAGTAAGTTGAAAGTGGAAAGATGATGAGTTTGTGATATAATATTCTTAATTCTTAAATTTTAATTCTTAAATCATATTTATGAACATCGCTATCAACGGCTTTGGCCGTATCGGTCGCTCGGCCTTCAAAGCCATCTTGGATAAAAATCATCCGGAAAATAAAATTGTCGCCTTGAACGATCTAACCGACACTAAAACTTTGGCGCATTTGTTGAAATACGACAGCGCTTACGGGCCTTATGAAAAAAAAGTCAGCCACACTGACAAGGCCGTGGTGGTTGATGGCGTGGAATATCCGGTTTTTGCCAGCAAGGATCCGAAGACTTTGCCCTGGAAAGATTTGCAAGTTGATTTAGTGATTGAATCGACCGGTCGGTTCACCAGCATTGAACAAGCCAGCGCGCATTTGCAAGCCGGCGCGAAAAAAGTTGTCCTGACCGCGCCGTCGAAAGGCGATGGCGAGATGAAAACGATCGTCTTGGGCGTTAACGAAGAAGAATTAAAAAAAGAAGACAAAGTTTTTTCCATGGCTTCCTGCACCACGAATTGCCTCGCGCCGATGACGGCTGTGATTGAAAAAGAATTTGGGATCAAGAAAGCGATGATGACCACAACTCATTCCTATACGGCCGATCAGGTTTTGGTCGATGGCCCGCACAAAGATTTGCGCCGCGCCCGCGCCGCCGCCGCCAATATCATTCCGACCACGACCGGCGCCGCCTTGGCCGCCGCTCTGACCATTCCCGCCCTAAAAGATAAATTCGACGGCCTGTCTTTGCGCGTCCCGACGATTGTTGTTTCGATTTGCGATACGGTTTATTTGTTGAAGAAAAAAGTTACCGCCGAGGAAATTAACAATGCAATCATCGCCGCTTCTGATTCGGATAAATTAAGAGGAATTTTAACTTATACCAATGAGCCTTTGGTCTCAACCGATTTTATCGGCAATCCATATTCCTCGATCGTGGATTTATCTCTAACCAAAGTCGTGGAAGGGGATATGGTGAAAGTCGTTTCCTGGTATGACAACGAGTGGGGTTATTCGAATCGTTTGGCGGACATTGCGGAATATATTAGGAAGAACGGCTTAATTTAATAAGAAATATCCAATAACCAATAATAAATATCCAAAAAATATTTCAATATTTAATGGCTTTGTTGCACGAATATGCAACACTAACCTTTATTTAATGGTATAATATTAGAAAACGCGAAGCGTTTTTCTAATATTATGACAATAAACAAAAATCAAAACAAAAAAGCGAAAACAAAATATCATTTGAAGAATTGGAAGGAATACAACGAAAACCTGAAACAAAGGGGTTCGCTGGAAGTCTGGCTGGACGAAGATGTATTGCTGTCCGATTGGTTTTCCGAACCGTCCGGCAAACCCGGAGTTCAACCGATCTATTCCGATACGGCTATTCGCATAGTCCTCCAGTTTGGCCAAGTTTTTCATCAAAAACTTCGCCAAACCGAGGGATTATTGCAAAGCGTTTTTAAACAGCTGGGTGTCAAATTGCCCATTCCCGATTATTCCACGCTCTCGCGCCGCTGCGGCCAGCTTATTTTCAGCGTTCCAAAAAAATCAAGAAAGAAGGAAAAGTTGATCGTGGTGGTCGATTCGACCGGCGTCAAAGTCTACGGCGAAGGCGAATGGAAAGTGCGCCAGCACGGCGCGTCCAAGCGGAGAACCTGGCGCAAGGCTCATCTGGCCGTTCTGCCGGACGGAGAAATCAGGGCGGCGGAATTGACCGGCAACGATATTGCCGACGGGGATGTTTTTAAAAAATTGATCGATCAGGAGGAAAACGAGATCGAAACCGTCGTCGGCGACGGCGGCTATGACAAGGAAAAGGTCTATCAAGCCTGTCTGGCGAAAAAAATCAAGAATATTCTGATACCGCCGCAGAAAAACGCCAGAATCAGACAGCACGGCAACAGTTCGCTTCCGTCCCATCCCCGCGATGCCAATTTGCGGCAGATTCGGAAAACTTCTCTGAAAAAATGGAAAGAGCAAACTGAATTTCATGTTCGTTCATTGGCGGAAACGGCAATGTTCAGATTTAAAACTATCATCGGCGACAAGTTTAAATTCAGGAAATTCAAGAACCAGAGAACGGAATTGATGATTTCAATCTCGATTTTAAATCGAATGCTCCAACTGGGAATGCCGGACAGCTATGCCGTCACTTGATTTGTAAAGTACTTAGGATAAATTTATCTTAAAAAATATTCGTGCAACAAAGCCATATTTAAATATTTTTTAAAATATTGGTTATTTGATATTGGATATTTATCAGAGTCTCTTGCCGCAAGGACTCTGACGCGATTCGCCGTTTAAATTTTTGGCCAAAAAGAAAGAGGAGCGTTTTATCGCTCCCCAGTATTTTTCGATTTTATTAGGCCTCGCTTACGCGAGGCGTTGACGGTAATATATCGACTGTATGATATAACTCATCATTGTTCGCTCCTATCCTATACGGTTAGTGTTTAAATGATTTTTAACAGCCGAACATTTGCCGAAGTCCGAACATTTGCAAGATAATTTGACCTTAAGGTCAGCTATTATTCTCTGGAAAGAATCCGTTGGTATTGCAAGTGTTCATTTTAGTCAGCAAAGAGCAACATTTTTTATATTATTATGTTATCACAATAAATGATTTTTGTCAAGAAAAGATGGAAATGTACTTTTAATATTGCGGTTTTCTAAAAAATTGACGCGATTCGCCGTTTCGGCAGAGTCCCGAGGCGGAGACTCTGCCACGGCCAATAATCTGATCTGAAATTTTCAATTTTCAATTTTATAATTTTCCAATGCGCGCGTTTCGTTAAAAGTAAAAAAGCAATGGTTGGTTAGACACATTGCTTTCTGATTTTTTTCGCTAGCGGTAATATACATTATTTCATTTCATGAACTGTAGCGGAATTGTAAGTCATGAATGTTCTTGTGAAATTCGGATTATTACGAGAAAGCGAGCAAACTACACAAGACAGAATAACCGCTATAACGAACGCACACGCACATGCTTTTTTTAGCATGAAGCCTCCTTTTTTGGTTGATAGTATCAAATTTTTTATAATAAAAGTATATCATTTTTTATAATTTTTGTCAATGAAAGTTGCTAATTATCTTTATTTTTAGCCAATATTTAAAAATTTATAAATTGAAAAATTATTTCCCCTCGGCCTGAGCTCGGGACGAAGGCAAAATTCAAAATTGAAAATTGTAAATTAATCCCATGGATATCATCTCTAAACTCAAAGAAGCCGGATTGAAGGGTTGCGGCGGCGCATCTTACCCTGTGGCCGATAAATGGCAGGCGGTTAAGGATGCTTTTGGGCCGATAAAATACGTGATCTGCAACGCCTCCGAGGGCGAGCCGAATGTTTTTAAGGATGCTTATATTTTAAAAAATTGGCCGGAAAAAGTTATTGACGGAATGGTCGCCGCGATGGATTTTTTAAAAGAGCATGAAGTCCAGGTTGAAGGTTATATTTTTATCAATCCCGAATATGACAAAAAATTCGGCTGGTTTTTGGCGCGAGAAATTCAAAAAAGAAAAGCCTCCATACGCCTTCACCAAGGCTCCGGCGGGCAAATTGGTATTTATGTGAAGCCGGAAGATGGCGGCTATATCTGCGGCGAAGAAACCACAATTTTGAATACGATGGAGGGAAATAAATCCGAACCGCGTTTGAAACCGCCGTTCCCGACGGAAAAAGGCCTTTGGGGAATGCCGACGATTATTAATAACGTGGAAACTTTTTATCACGCGGCGAAAATTGCCGAGGGCGATTATGAAACGGTAAGATTTTACAGCGTCAACGGCGACTGCGCCAATCCCGGCGTTTATAAATTAAGTGATCATAAATCAATTCAGCATGTCATCGCCGAAACCAGGAACTGGCCCAAGTATGACTTTTTCGTTCAGGTTGGCGGCGGTTCGGCCGGCGAGATTTTAAACCAGCATCAGCTTGACGCAATGCCAACCGGCGCGATGTCAATCACTCTTTATCGCACGAGCGAATGGACATGCCGCGATTTATTCCGCCATTGGATCGGATTTTTCCTGACCGAATCCTGCGGCCAATGCGTGCCGTGCCGTGAAGCGACTTATCGGTTGTATGAAACTATTAACGCGTCGCAGTCCCGAGACAGAGACCGCGACGGGGCGCCTGACTGGAAATTATTTTTTGATCTTTTAGATGATTTATCCGAAACGTCTTTTTGTGGCCTCGGACTTTCAGTGCCCACAGCAATAAGATCGTATATTAAGAATGTGCTGCTGAATAAAAAATTACAAGTGAAAGATAATAATAAAGAGTTGATACTCAAATTTTTTGAATAGTGAATAATGAATTACGAATAATGATCTTCAGAAAATATTCTTAATTCATTATTCACTATTCGTTATT
>DATJQC010000007.1:0-7187 GCA_035506055.1 Candidatus Nanoarchaeia archaeon
CGATGGGGGCAAAACTAAAACGAATCTTAATTATCCGAATTTAAATAAATTTTATGAGCGAGGAGCTTAAGGAAAACTCAATCTATACCACCGCCGAAACTCGGGAAATCTTGAAGATCAGTCCGAGCACGATGAAACGGCTTTTAAAAAAAGGGATGATCCGCGCCAACAAGATCGGCAAGCAGTATCGCATCCTGGGACGGGAAATTATCCGTTTGGTTTCGCCGGCGGCGGAAAAGGAAGCGATCAAGTCGTATCTGGGATTAAAACAAAAAGTTAAAGCCAAGATACGCAAATGGTGAAACAGATCAATCGAAATTTTATGATACGAATGCTGCAAATTATTCATCGAATTTATTTATAAATATTAATTAGTTAAATCTGTTCGTAGTATTCGCATTAACTGTAAAACTCTAATGAATACCCTGATAATCAAACCGAAAAAGACTTTCAGCTTTGTCGGAGACCTGAAGGAAATTTGGGAATACCGCGGCTTATTATATTTTCTCACCTGGCGCGATCTGAAAGTCCGCTATAAGCAAACCGCCGTCGGCGTCGCCTGGGTAATCTTCCAGCCGGTGGTCACCATGGTCGTCTTCAATGTTTTCTTCGGCAAATTCTTGAAAACTCCGTCCGACGGCATCCCCTATCCGATCTTCGTCTATACCGGCCTGCTCTTCTGGCAATTTTTTTCCCAATCGTTAAGCGATGTCAGCGGCTCGCTGGTCAATAACAAAAATATCATCACCAAAATTTATTTTCCCCGCTTGATCATTCCGATCTCCAATGTCGTCACGGCGTTCGTCGATTTTCTGGTCGCCTCGCTGGTGCTCGCCGGCCTGATCATCTACTATCATTATACGCCGCACCTCATCGGCTTGGTCATTCTGCCGATCCTCGTCATTATCACCTTTCTCGCCATTCTCGGGCTCGGATTGCTGTTCGCCTCGGTCAACGTCAAATACCGCGACGTCAAATATGTCATTCCTTTTTTCATCCAGATCCTGATGTTTGTCACGCCGGTGATCTATCCGGCCAGCTTGCTGGGAAAATATTCCAAAATTCTCGCCCTGAATCCGATGACCGGCGTCATCAGCACGGCCCGCGCCACCTTGCTGGGCACGGCGCCGATCAATTGGGCGCTGGTTCTCGCTTCCCTGATCGCCGCCTTGGTTTTTTTCGCGATCGGCTATGTTTATTTTAAAAAGACGGAAAAATATTTCGCCGACATCGTTTAACCCTTCACCGTTTTTGGCGAACACTTTAAAAAATTTTCAAAAAATAATTAGCCATTTTAAAAAATTTTACCTATATCATAAAAAATGGTGAGGGGGCAATCAACTATGGAACCTATAATTGAAATAAAAAATATTTCCAAGAAATATAAAATCGGCTCGCGCCAGGAAAGGTACATGACGTTGCGCGACGGCCTGGTTAAATTTTTCCTCCATCCGGTCGCGGCCATCAAAGCGCTGAAAAAAAACGAATTCTGGGCGTTAAGCGGCATCAGTTTCGCGATTGCCAAAGGCGAAGCGGTGGGGATCATCGGCGCCAATGGCGCGGGCAAATCGACTCTCTTAAAAATCCTTTCCCGCATCACGCCGCCCACCGAGGGCGAGATAAAAATCAGCGGCCGCGTTTCCTCGCTCTTGGAAGTCGGCACCGGCTTCAATCCCGAACTGACCGGCCGGGAAAATATCATGCTCAATGGCGCGATCCTGGGCATGCGCAAAAAAGAAATCGAGGCCAAAATGGAAAGCATCATCGAATTTTCCGGCGTCGATAAATTCATCGACACGCCGATCAAACATTATTCTTCGGGGATGAGCGTCCGGCTGGCCTTTTCGATCGCCGCCCATCTTGATCCGGACATTCTGATCGTCGATGAAGTTTTGGCCGTCGGCGATGCTGAATTCCAAAAAAAATGCCTGGGAAAAATGGATGAAGTGGTAAAAAAATCCGGCCGCACCATCATCTTTGTCAGCCATAATATGGACGCGGTCGAATCGCTCTGCGACCGGGTCGTCTTATTGAAAGGCGGACGGGTGATCGGCGACGGCAAAGCCGACGAGATGATCGAGAAATATCTGGGCGAAAACCGCAATTTTTTCGAAAAAAAATGGGACGAAAACAGCGCTCCGGGCAATGAAAAAGTGAAATTATTGAAGGCTGATCTGCTCTCCCGAGAAAACCAGCCCTTGTCTTATATCAGCACCGCCACGCCGTTCCGGATCAAATTGGAATTCATGAATTATGCCGACAGCATCGATCTCGGCTTTCACGTCCGTTTTTTCAGCGAAGATAATATCATCGCTTTCAACAGCGTTTCGCCGCAAAAAAAATACAACCGCGGCCTGATCACCGCGATCTGCGACATACCGGCCGATCTGCTCAATACCAAAAAATATCAGGTGGCCGTCGCCGCCCGCGCCGATTACGCGCCGCTTTACCAGATTCCGGAAGTGCTCGTCTTCGATGTCGCCGAAGGCGGCGCCGAAGGACTCGCGATAAAATTCCCCGGCGCGGTCCGGCCGAAACTAAATTGGGAAATATCCTGAATTTTATGCCGAAAATTTTTTTAATCATTCCGCATAACAGCCCCAGCGGCGGGACAAAAGTCGCCAATCAGGTGGTAAATTTATTCCGAGAAAAAAATTTCGCTTCTTTTTTGGTAATCGCTTCGGCCGAACCGAAAAGGGCGGATTTTATGAAAAAACCGGCTTCGGTCATCGGCCTGGCTGAATTTAAAAATACCTGCGCCGCCGAAGACATTGTCATTACTTTTTGGCAGCAACAGGATATCTTCGCGGCGATAAAAAACTGTCCGGCCAAAAGAAAGATCTTCTGGCAGCACGGCATTATCATCCCCCGCTATGCCGATTTCAACGGCGAACGATATTTCCAGTCGGGCGTTTTCACTGATTTCTGGAATGTCAGCGCCGCCTGCGCCAGCTACATCAAAGAAAGATACGCGCTGCCCGAAGTCAAAATCGTTCATCCTTTTTTCGATGATGACACATTGCTTGAATATTTCGCGAAAAAGGAACAATATCAACGCGAGGGGATCTTAATCCTGCGCCGCCGCGGCCAAGAAGCCATTCCCGATATCATCAGCTTATTCCCCGAACAAAAAATCACTATTTTGCCCAAAACTTTTTCCGACTCCGAACTATACGAACAATTGATCAGGAATAAATTTTTTATTTCCACCGATAACGGCATCGGAGGAAAACTCTTGATCAAAAATAAATCGCATCGCTGGCTTAAAACCGTTAAACGGATGGCAAGAAATATCTTTAAAACCGAAAAAGCCGGCCAACTGCGCTGGGTGAAGCCGCGGAAAAACCTGCTGGGCTTTCCGGTTACGGCGGCGGAAGCCGCCTGGCTCGGCGCCACCGTCATCGGCTTTGCCATGGGCGGCGGGCTGGAATGGATGAGCAAAGATAATATGTACCTATCGGCTGACGAAAATATCGATTCGCTTTTGGAAAAAATCAAGGAAGCGCTATCTGCCGCTCCGGAAGAATTGGCCGCGAAAACCAAGCTGGCCTCAGCCAGCGTCCAGCGCTTCAGCCGGGAAAATACCTGGAAACAATTGGCTGAAAATCTAAAGCTGCGCTAAAAATAATCTATGAAATTCAAGCGCGTCCAATTCGAAAGCACCAACTACTGCAGCATGAAATGCGAGTTTTGCCCCAACCGAAAAATGACCAGGCCAAAGATGAATCTTGCGCCCGAACTTTTCCGGCAAATCGTCGATGATCTCGCCGCCCGCGATCTGACCGACACCATTTCTTTCGCCGGCAACGGCGAGCCTTCGCTCGATCCGGATCTGGCGAATAAATTAAAATATTGCCATTTGAAAAACTTAAAGACCGTCATCACTACCAACGGCTTGCGGATAGATAAGTTCACCGGCGACTTGATCGGCAATCTCGATTGCCTTTATATTTCCTGGCAGACTTTCAATGAAAAAACTTTCCGGCTGCGGGGAACTTCTTCAAGCTATGGCGCTTACCAGGACAAGCTGATCGAGTTTATCGGGAAGAATCGGCCGCGGCTCAAGATCGTCGTTTCGCTGATGCTTAACGAAGACAAGCGGTGGCTGCGGCACGATCTTTTCGGGAAAAATTTCTCCGCTTTATTCGGACAGAAGATATCCGCCTGGCTGCCGGCGGCTGAAAAAATTTCGCCGGCGGCGCGGAAAAATTTGCAGCTGGCGATCGCTTCCCAAAAGCGTCTTTCGCTGCAAGAAGCGCGCCTGGATGAAAATCTTTTTCTTAATGTCGATCAATTCTCCGATTGGGGCGGCAATCTTGATTGTTATTCTTCAAATTTTAAAAGGATTCCGGCAATCAGCGGGTCGTGCAAAATAATGGCTGACGGGCCGCTCGTTCTGGCCGATGGCCGGCTCTCCCTGTGCTGCGTCGATTACGACGGAAAGGTGGCGGTCGGCGATCTGAAAAAAGAAAGTTTGCCAAGCATCATCGATTCGGAAAGGTATAAAAAAATTTTCGCTGATTTCCAAAATAAAAAAATCTCCTTGCCTTATTGCCAAAAATGCCTCGGCCGCTGGAAGCACAAAAATGAATTGATGAATTTCCTTTATAAAATAGAAGATAAAATCTACCGGCGGCGGCATTTTAAAAGATAAAAAATAAGCGGAATAATTTTTTATAAATTTATGAAACGAGCTTTGGTCTGCGGCGCTGGCGGATTCATCGGCAGCCATCTGGTAAAAAAATTAAAAAAAGAGGGGTATTGGGCGCGGGGGGTTGATCTGAAAAAACCGGAATTTTCTCCGACGGCGGCTGACGAATTTATCGTCGGCGATTTGCGCGACCAAGCGGTCTGCCGGCAAATTCTCGACCGGACATTTGACGAAATTTATCAATTAGCCGCCGATATGGGCGGCGCGGGTTATATTTTTACCGGCGACCACGATGCCGATGTGATGCGCAATTCCGCTCAAATAAATTTAAACATTGTCGATTTGGCCGAAAAAAATGGCGTAAAAAAAATATTTTATTCTTCTTCGGCCTGCGTTTATCCGTCCTATAATCAGTCGGATCCGGATAATCCGAAATGTTCCGAAGATTCGGCTTATCCCGCGGCCCCCGACAGCGAATACGGCTGGGAAAAACTTTTCAGCGAACGGCTTTATTCGTCCTATCGGAAAAATTACGGCCTGAATATCAGGATTGCCCGTTTTCACAACATTTTCGGTCCGGAAGGGTCTTGGAACAACGGCAAGGAAAAAGCGCCGGCCGCGATTTGCCGCAAAGTAGCCGAAGCGTCCGCTGGCGGCGAAATAGAAATCTGGGGCGACGGCCAGCAAACCAGATCTTTTTTATATATCGACGAATGTTTGGAAGGCATCGCCAGATTGATGGAGTCTGATTTTTTCGGACCGGTCAATATCGGCTCGGACGAAATGGTCACCATTGACGAGCTGGCGGAAATGGCCATGGAAATCGCCGATAAAAAATTATCGATCAGACACATTCCCGGCCCCCTGGGAGTGAGAGGCAGAAATTCCGATAATAATTTAATCAAAGAAAAGTTGGGCTGGGCGCCATCCCAGCCGTTAAAAAATGGCCTTGAAAAAACTTATTTTTGGATTGCCGGGGAGCTGAAGAAATTAAAAAAATAATTTTATGGAAAAATTTCCTAAGATCTCGATGGTGACCGCCTGCTACAACCATCGGAATTATATCGCGGAAACCATCGAATCGATCCTGGCGCAGAATTATCCGAATCTGCAATACGTCGTAATCGACGATGGCTCGACCGACGGCAGCTGGGAAGTAATCAAAAAATACCAGAACCGTCTTTCCCATTGCGAAAGACTGGAGGGATACCGCAAGACTCCGACCATCGCCTTAAACCGCGGCTTTGCCTTGACGGACGGCGAGATCATGGGCTGGTTGAACAGCGATGATATTCTTTTGCCCAAAAGCCTTTTCACTATTGCCGATATCTTTCGCGACAACCCGGGCGTGGAATGGTTCACCGGCATGGCCACGACGATAAATTACGCTTCAAAAATCGTCGATTCCCGCTTAAACCCGAAAAATAAATTTGATTTTTTAGCCGATAACTGGCAAACTATCCAGCAGGAATCGACTTTCTGGAAAAGATCCTTATGGGAAAGGGCGGGGGGCAAATTGATCGAGGACGATGATTTCGGAGCTTTCGATACGGAATTATGGACCAGGTTTTTCAAATACGCCGAACATTACAACGTCCGAGCGCCGCTGGGCGCTTTCCGCCGCGGCCAGCAAAGCCAATCGGGAAAAAATCCGGCCAGTTTCTTGCTGCCGAATAAAAAATATTTGGATAAAATGGCCGCCGCGGCCGATCAAAAAAGCAAAAATGTCGCCCGTCTTTACCGCGTTTTTTTAAAGTTCGCTTTTATTTTACGGGCCATCCCCAGCCGCGCAATGCTAAAAATACCTTTTTTCAAAAAAATATCTTACAAAATTTTGGGTTATTCTTTTTCTCGGCAAAGCTGGGAAACCGAGCAAGCCAATCCTTTTAAATTTTAAAAAAATATGCCCAAAGAAAAAGCCAAAATCATTTTAACCGTCCTGGCAGTCTTTGTCTTTTTTATCCCTTTTTTTTGGAACCCGGTCAACATCAACATCCATGGCGACAATGCCATCGAGCTGCTGCATATTTTGCGCCTGGGCGATGCCCGCTGGTCTTTTTCCCTCAATCCTTCGGCGATCTACGCCAATCCGCTCTTCCAAATCTTTTCCAACGACCACGGCGCCTTGCGGCCGATAATATTATTTCCCGTCTTTTACTTCGTTGATAAGCTGGGGATCCTTATAAACGAACCGACGGTTACGGCGATTTATCTGATCGTCGGCTTTTTGGCGGCCGCGGCTGTTTTTCTTTTCTCTCGGAAAATTTTCGGGCGACAAAAAGCTTTTATGTTCTTTTCCCTCCTCTGCTCCATACCTTACATCATCATGCAGATAAAATTCGGCTGGTGGACTTTTTTCACTTTCCTGCCCTTCTTCGCCGGGCTTTATTTTTTGGATGATTTTCTAAAAACCGGCCGGAAGAATTATTACGCTTGCTTCTGCCTCTTTGCCTGCGTTTATATCCTATCCAACCCGGGCTTTATTTTCGGCGGTTTATTTTATATCGTCTTCATTCTGACATCCATTCGGGAAAAA
>DATJQC010000008.1:0-3108 GCA_035506055.1 Candidatus Nanoarchaeia archaeon
GGCTGCCGCGCCCGCGATTTCAGCCTTTTTTTCCGAAAGTTTTTCCGGTTTTTCCAATTTCAAATCCGGCCGCTCGCTTAAAGCGCCCGCCTTGGTCTCAATCTTCGGAGCTTCCAGATTTTTTCCAATATTCAGTTCTGTAGGCATGAGTTAAGTATAACATAAATTTAATTTAGATAAAACTCTGAAAAAAATATTTTATATAACGCGAATACCACAAATTATAAGCGAATACTACAAACAAATATTCTAATCTACTATTCGCGGTATTAGCTTATAATTCGCAGTATTCGCGTTAAACAATAAAATTTGTGCTATAATATAATTGTTAATAACAGGGAGTTTATGTCGCAGTACAAAAAGATTTCCAGCAACATCCAGCAGCTCACCATCAGCGGCGTCGGCGGCCAGAAAATAAAATGGCTGAACATCGCCAACCCGGGTAAAAACGAGCTGTCGTTTTTGCGCAAAATCAGAATTTATGATTTTGATTTCAAACAGCTGCGGGCTTCGTCGGTAAAAATTCAAGCCCAGCGGCCGATCTTCGAACAGCGGGAAAAATATTTTTTCCTGATTCTGCAATTTCCGGTTTTCCGCAACGGGGAAATCGCGGCCGCCGAGATTGATTTTTTTATCAGCCACGGACTGCTGGTAACTCTGCACGGCAAAGATGTGCCGGTGCTGGACGAATTATTCAACACGGCCAAAAAAGACGATTCGATTTTGCTCGCCAAAAAAATGCCATCGGCCGCTATCTTGCTTTGCGAACTGCTTTCCAAATTAATTTTTCATTGCTACGACTTGATGGACAAAAACAGCAAACAGATCGACGAGATTGAAAAAATAATTTTTTCCAATCAGCAAAAAAAAGCGGCTTCGGCGATTCTCGAATTGCGCCGCAACATCATCGCCATCCGCCGCATCATGCAGAGCCACAAGAATATTCTAAAAAAAATCACCCGCACCAAAAGCCAGGTGATTTCTTCCGCCAAATTAAACCATTATTATTTCGAATTGATCGAACATACTAAAAGAATCTGGGAGCTTTCCGAAAATCAGAAAGAAGCGGTCGAAGCTCTTTACGACACCAACCAATCAATGCTCAATTACAACATCAACAATGTCATCAAAATCCTGACGATTTTTTCCGTAGTGATGTATCCGCTTTCCATTATCGCTTCAATGTTCGGAATGAATGTCGTTTCCGGCATGCCTTTTTTGAACAGCCCCCACGGCTTCTGGATCGTCTCCGCGATCATGGCCCTTTGCGGCTCGGTCATGCTCTTGATTTTTGCCAGGAAAAAATGGCTTTAAATCAGTGAAAAAATAAAAGAGAAAAAATAAAAAATTTTATTAAAAAAGAGGCGCCCAAAAGCGTCTTTTTTGAATACTGAATATTAAATAACGAATGATAATTTAAAAATTTCCTTAATTACTATTCATCATTCATTATTCGCCTTATATCGCTTAAAGTCTCAACTTTAACGAATTCTTTTCTTAGTTCCGCGGCGCCCGGAATTCCCTTGACATACCAGCACAGATGCTTGCGCATTTCCAAAATCCCCCGCTTGCCCTTGAATTTTTCCATCAGTTTAGCGTGTTCCCAGGCAACTCTGAAAATATTCCCCTCCTGGGAGGGGTGCCGAGCCCGGCGAGGCGGGGTGGGTATATTATTAATTCCTTTTTTACTTGTCCCCCGAAGCTTTAGTGAAGAAGAACTTGTCCCCCGAAGCCGTAGCGTAGGGGGATTTTTTAATTCCGCAAAAATTTGCGGATACCCGCAAGCGCCTTGGCCGATGCCGACGCCGTCCGCGCCGGTTTTTTTGAGCATTATCTCCGCGTCGGCGACGGAATTTATTCCGCCGTTGGCGATAACGATGCCTTTAAATTTTTTCTTAGCGCGATTGATTAATCCATAATCAACCGGCCCGGAAAATCCCTGCGCGAGCGTCCGGCCATGGATCATAATCGCGGCAATATCCAAACCCTTCATCGCTTCAATGAATTGCAAAGCGCTGATTTTGCCGGCATGGGCGCGGATCTTTACCGAGACCGGCAATTTGGTGGCACGCAAAACCGCCTCGACGACGCGTCGGGACTGTTCTAAATCCTGGAATAATTTCGCGCCGGCGCATGATTTGATTATTTTCATGGCCGGGCAGCCGAAATTTATATCAAAGCCGTCCGGCTTAATTTTTGATTCAATCATTCTAACCGCCTTAACAAAATGCGCCGGCTCACTGCCAAAAAGCTGAACGACGAATTTCGCCCCGCCATTCTTCTTATAGCTCCTCATTAATTCCCAAGTTTTTTCACTGCCATGAACCATCGCCGTCGCCGAAATCATCTCGCTATAAACCACGTCCGCGCCGAATTTGCCGCAAAGATATCTGAAAGACTCATCGGTTATCCCGGCCATTGGCGCCAAACACAAAATCGGCTTTTTTAATTTTCGCCAAAAATTATTCATATAGTTTTGTCATTGCGATCCGCCCAGGGCGGAGAAGCAATCTTGCCCCTGGCATATTAACCGCGAAGCGCGAGATTGCCGCGTCGTTCCGAGGCGGACTTTTTGCAATGACCAACGCTAATTGACTTATACCATACAATAATATAACATCCTTGTAAACGATGGGGCGGATGATGTTCTTTTACAAAACGCCGGCGGTGCGCCGGAATTCTTCAGTGCGAAGGAGAAAATATGATGGACAAATCGATAACTATGCGTGGCATTAAAGGCTTTGCCTTGGTTATGCTTAGGGACGTAAAAAAAGTTAAGACGGTAATGAGGATTTTAGGGATAAAATTTGATGAGCCAAATTTTACCATCAGGTTCGATATCAATAGCATCTCTAACTGCGGCGAAAATCTTTCGATCGGCGATGTGTGCAAATTGTATCCGGATTTTTATCGACAGTTAAACAGATTAGACGGATTGCCGATAGAAATAAGACGTCGCCTGCCTGAAAAATACGTTATCATCGCTTTTGTCGAGGCAAACGGGCCGCATTATCATGATATTTTTTGCATATTAGCTGTCTCTGATAATTCCAACGACAGCTCTTTGCCTATCGAAAAAGAAGAGGATAGAGTATTGCTTTTCTGGCC
>DATJQC010000009.1:0-2992 GCA_035506055.1 Candidatus Nanoarchaeia archaeon
CAGACCGGTATTGACAAAATTTTCTGCTTTACGATTTTCTTTATCTTGTTTGCGGCTATGTACGCCAAATTCCCTTTTTTAAGGCCGAAATATCATTGGCGCCGGATGAATAAAAAATTGCTCATCTGCCGGATAATTGAATTTATTTTTGGTTCAGTAGTTATCATGGCATTTGACCAGTTCATTGTTCAATTTGCCTTAATGGAAATAAACCAGATGTTTTTCAATGAATTAATAATTATTGTTGGTCTTGGCGGAGCCATAGTTATCATCGAAAAATTCATTGTACACCCCTTTTCAATCAGCAACTCCCGCGGCTAATGCGGGAGTTTTTTATTGCGGTAAAATCAATAAATCATCAAATCTTCGCTTGATTTTTACCCAAGAAAAGGTTAAAATGTAAAATAAGCCCCAATATATGGGTAAATTTTTTCTTTTTTATTTTTTAATTTTTATTTGATCAATATGGAATACGACGTCATTATCGGCATGGAAATCCACGCCGAACTCAAAACCAAATCCAAAATGTTTTGCCGCTGCGAAAATCTTGCCCACCATAGCCTTGGCGAAGGTGGGAATGCCAGAGGAGCCATCCTTCGCCAAGGCTTCGGACGGCAAGCCGAGCCGAACACCAAAACCTGCCCGATCTGTTTGGGTCATCCGGGCACGCTTCCCTATCCGAACCGGCAAGCCATCGAGTGGACAATCCTTTTGGGTTTGGGTTTGCATTGCCAGATCAATGAATTTTCCAAGTTTGATCGCAAAAATTATTTTTATCCCGATCTGCCGAAAGGTTATCAAATTTCCCAATTCGAAATCCCCTTCTGCTCCGGCGGTTATTTGGATATCGATGGCGAAAAAGTCGCCATCACCAGAATTCATCTGGAAGAAGATACGGGCAAATCAATGCATCCGGCTGGCCGCGATTATTCTCTGGTTGATTTGAACCGCGCCGGCACGCCGTTGATTGAATTGGTTACCGAGCCGGTTATCCGCTCGGCCGAGATAGCCAAAAGATTCTGTCAGCGCTACCAGCAGGTTTTGCGCTACTTGGATATTTCTTCGGCCGATATGGAACAAGGCGAGATGCGCTGCGAAGCCAATGTTTCCATCCAGGAAAAAGGCAAGTGGAAATATGAAGACGGTTTAATTTTGCCGATCGGCAATTATAAGCTCAATCCCAAAGTCGAATTGAAAAATATCAACTCATTCCGCGCCGTCGAGAAAGCGATTTTATATGAAATTGAACGGCAGAAAAAAATATTAGAAGAGTCCCCTCTCGAGAGGGGTGGCTCGAGCGACAGCGAGAGCCGGGGTGTGTTGCGCCAGGAAACCCGCGGCTGGAATGAATCCACCGGCAAGACCGTTCATCAACGCTACAAAGAAACTTCCGCTGATTACCGCTACTTCCCCGAGCCGGATATTCCGCCGTTGAAATTTACCGGCAAGATGATCGAAGAAATAAAAGCAAAATTGATCGAATTGCCAAGCGAGAAAAAAGTCCGCTTCATCAACGAATACGGTTTCGATGATACGACCGCGGAAATTTTGGTAACCGACAAAGACTTAGCCGATTATGCCGAAGAAGTCGTTTCCGAATTGGAAGCCTGGATCGTTTCCACCGGCGATACTTGGGAACGACAAAAAAATAAATTATCCAAACTCACCGCCAACTGGCTGATCAGCGAATTGTTCAAACACCTGAACACCAACAATCAAACCATCCGCGACATAAAAATCACTCCGGAAAATTTTGCCGAGCTAATGACCTTGGTTTATCAAGACAAAGTCAACTCTTCCGCCACGCAGAAAATAATGGAGGTTATGTATGCCAAAGGTTCTGATCCGACCGACGTGATGTATGAGCTCGGACTGGAACAAATGGACGACGCCGCCGAACTGGAAGCGATTGTCAATTCCATCCTGGCTGGAAATCCCGACCAAGTCGCCCAATACAAAGCCGGCAAAACCAACGTCGCCCAATTCCTCGTCGGCCGCGTGATGGCGGAGACTAAAGGCAAGGCGAATCCGAAGAAAGTTCAAGAAATATTATTAAAGTCACTTAGTTGATTAGTTAATTAGGTACTTAGTTTTCTAACGCCAATCTTTATTCTGTCATACCCGCGCAGGCGGGAATCCAGGTTAACAATCCGAAATAAAAAGTTATGAATAATTTAGAAATCTTGCAAGAAAAAAATGATATAGAAAAAGAAAATGAATTGCTTACTCCGAATTCAGAAATAAAAGACTCGATTCTTCAAAGCATGAATGAATTTTTCGAGCACGATAATGTTTGGAATGCAATAATTACCGCGGGGGAAATGGCTCTTTTAGGAATTGATGTTAAAAAAAATCTTAACGATGGTATGGTTGGAAAAATGCGCGATCTGCTCGCAGGATTACGCAAAAAACTAAAAGACAATAATAATCCCGATGATTATATCGATTTAGCCAGAACCGTATACCGATTGAAGAATATCGGAATTGATTTTCCCGATTTAAATAAAGAAGAGGTTGAAAAATTACGGACATTGCCGGAATTAATACGCCAAACACCAGATTGGTCCATTAGCCATCTCGCATATATTCCTCAAATAGCTGCGGCAATCAACGAAGACTATAATCTATTGAAGCATCCGGGAGATGCTGATCTTGTGGAAAAATATTCTGAAAAAGACATACTTGAAAATCAAAATTCCGACAAACAATTTTCCAGCATGATCATTTGTGGCGGTCTTTTGGCCAAATTTGATGCTGATGACACAAAAGAATTATTAGAAAGCGAGGCTTGGAAAAATGGCAAAAGCTGGACGGAAATTCTGAATTATTTTGAAAAATTGAAGCGAGAAAAGAACGGATATTTTTTATCACGCCTCCTGCCACCAATGCAATCATTAATCAAATTCAAAAACAATTTTAGCACCAGCACGACCTCCTGATCCGACAGCCGGCGAAGGGAGACTTTGACGGGACTAAAAAAATTGGGGAAAAA
>DATJQC010000010.1:0-5269 GCA_035506055.1 Candidatus Nanoarchaeia archaeon
AACGCCAAACTGGAAAAACTCAGCCGCGCCAACCGAATAATTATTAACCAAACCGTAGCCTTAAACCCCGCCGCCAAAGTTACATTTTCCCGTCATGGAACGAATTAGCCTACGGTTACATTTTTGGATCATTTGACACGGGTTATTGCCAAATTTTTCCTAATTTATGCTATAATTTAATAAAAATAAGCAAGGTTGAATTGTTTAATTATTAGCGGCGATAAATGAAAGAAGTTAAAAATGAAGGATTTATTTTGATCGATAAGCCGGCCGGGCCGACATCTTTCGGAGTGATCGCGCGGTTGCGGCGGGTTACCGGCATAAAAAAAATCGGCCATGCCGGCACGCTTGATCCATCAGCTTCCGGGATTTTGCTGTGCGCGATCGGCCGTTCGGCGACGCGGGAGATTTCCCGTTTCGTCAAAATGGATAAAAAATACGAAGCGCTGATTCGTTTGGGAATTACGACTGATACTTATGATCGCGAAGGAAAAATTTTACAGGAATATTCCGGCGCGCCGATTCCTAAAAAAGAAATAAAAAAAATTATCGCGACGCTGGCCGGCAAACAGGAGCAAATTCCGCCGATGTTCTCGGCTAAAAAAGTCGGCGGAAAAAAATTATACGAGTTGGCCAGAAAGGGAATTGAAATTATCCGCCAGCCGAGCCAGATTGAAATTTATCAAGCGAAAATTTTAAAATATAAATGGCCGGACTTGCGCTTAATGATCCATTGTTCTTCGGGAACTTTTATCCGCTCGCTCGCTTTTGATCTGGGAAATAAATTATCCTGCGGCGCTTATCTGGCCGGCTTGCGGCGCATTGAATTGGGGAAATTCAAAATAAATAAAGCCGTAAAACTGGATAAAATCAAGCAAACAAATTGGCAGAAATATTTATTCAAATAACTTATAATTTTTTTATGTCTAATCCGATCAAACCGACAATCAAATCAGAAATTTTTTCAATCCTGCTTATCGCGATTTCCCTTGCCGCGGCTTTTTATTTTTACGCTCATTTTCCCGCGCGAGTGATCACTCATTGGAATTTGGCCGGAGAGCCGAACGGCTGGAGCTCTCCAGCTTTTGCCGCTTTTTTTCTGCCGCTGCTGCTCATCGGATTATATTTTTTATTTTTACTGCTTCCCCTGATTGATCCCAAAAAAGAACGTTATGCCGAATTCGCCAAGGCCTATAATATTTTCCGGAATATATTTATTTTGTTTTTTGTCATCCTTTATTTTGTCGTTTCGCTTAATAATCTCGGTTATAATTTGGATATCGAATTGTGGACTACCGGCCTGATCGGTTTATTATTCATCGTTTTGGGCGCTTACCTGGGAAAAATCAAACCCAATTGGTTCGTGGGCATCCGCACGCCCTGGACGCTGTCTTCGGAAACGGTTTGGAACAAAAGTCATCGCTTTGGCGGAAAAGTTTTTGTCTTGGGCGGGATTTTGATGATCATTGCCGGCCTATCGCCGCTACCTTGGCGCTTGCCAATATTTATCGCTGACATTATCATATTGCTATCAGGGACAGTAGTTTATTCTTATATCGTTTATTTAAGGGAGAAGAAAAAATAGCATGATGCGAATACTACGAATTGTTCGCGAATACAACAAATAAATTTAACGAATTAGAATTAATATAAAATAATTCGATAAATAGTTCGCGGTATTCGCGTATAATTCGTAGTATTCGCATTATATAAAGCGTTTATTTAAAGCATCTAACATTCATGTCATTTTTCATCGATAGCTTCGACAATCCCAAAATAAAAAACATTCTTAAATTGCAGAAGCCGCACGAACGGAAAAAGCAGGGGGTGGTTTTGGTCGAAGGCTACAAGGAAATTTTAGCCGCGCTCAAGTCCGGCCTGACCTTGGTGGAAATTTTTTATTGCGCGACTTATGGCGGAGAAAATCCGTCTTTTTTCGGCGTTGATAAAGATCAGAAATTGATCGCCAATGTTTCGCGCGAAGTTTTTGAAAAAATAACTTATCGCGAAAAGCCCGACGGCTATCTGGCGATTTTTCTGGCAAAAAATTTACTTTTGGCCGATATTAAATTAAGCGCCTCGCCGCTGATTTTAGTTTTGGAAGGCGCGGAAAAGCCGGGAAATTTCGGCGCGATATTGCGCACGGCCGACGCGGCCGGGGTTGACGCGATCATCGTCAATGATCCGCAATTGGACATCTATCATCCCAATGCCATCCGGGCAAGCATCGGCGCCGCTTTCAATGAACAAATCGCCATCGCTACCCGCGAAGAAACGATCGCTTACCTCGCCGCCAATAATATCACGACTTATGCCGCTTCCAAGCGCGCCCCCAAGCCTTACGCGGATTTTGATTTTACCGGCGGCACGGCTTTTATTTTGGGCGCCGAGCATTCCGGCTTGAGCGAAGAATGGCGCGAATCAGCCGACGAATATATAAAAATTCCCATGACCGGCATCGTCGATTCTTTAAATCTTTCCGTCAGCGCCGCAATTTTTCTGTTTGAAGCGGTTAGGCAAAGAAAGAACAAACAGAATCTTCTTTGAACTATGTTTTGAAGGAAATAGAAATTAGTCGGTAAGATTTAAAAAAGTTTTATAAATTTTTGCCGCAGTCTTTGAAAAGAAGCCGCGGTTTTAGTTTGTCCAAAATTGTTGATAAATTGGGCAGAAGTATTAATGAAAATAAAAATTTAAATGATTTTGCCAATTTTCGCATTTTAACTTTATATAAGATTATCATTTATTTTTTAGCTTATATTCAATTAAATCAAATCCTAAATCTGACTTCCGATATCTGAAATCCGATCTATTGACATCTTTTTCCTTTTCCTATAATATTTAAACATTGAGCAAACCTACAATTTACAGGAGGAAGAGCAAACAGGATATAAATTTATTTATGTCGCTGTTTTTTTCTAACTTAATTTGCGCTTTGCTCGCGCTCTTTAAAAAATATTAAATAATCTATTCTTTTTGACGCTAGTAGGCGTCAATTCACAAGAAGACATCTGCTTCGGCAGATGTTAAGCCGTCCTGATTCATACTCAGGGCGCACGTACAGTATATAGTCTTGAGAAATCAAGATTCTCTATATTTGGTAATCGGACTTCGGTTCGAGTTTACCCTTGCGAAAGCAAGTAAAATTTTAAAAGAGAGTTTTCAGCCAAAGGCTGATCCGCCTTGGGCGGAGATCCTGGCTAAAATTTTTTAGCAACTGATACTCCTTTTCTTGGGGAACCAAGTAAAAAATAAAAGAGAGTTTGATCCTGGCTCAGGATGAACGCTGGCGGCGTGTCTAAGGCATGCAAGTCGAACGGTACTTCGCTCTTCACTTCGTTCAGAGCTACGCACCGCAAGTTAAGTACTAAAACTAACTTGCGGCGCGAAGCTCGAGCGCAGCGATGAGCGTAGTGCCGTGGCAAACGGGTGAGTAACACATTGGTAACCTACCTCGAAGACGGGGATAATCCGGCGAAAGCTGGGATAATACCCGATGAGAATGGGGGGACATAAGTCATTCCCATTTAAAGATTTACCTGCCTACCGGCAGGCAGGTCCCTTCGAGAGGGGCCTATGGTCCATCAGCTAGTTGGCGGAGTAAAAGCCCACCAAGGCTAAGACGGATAGCGGGCGCGAGAGCGTGACCCGCCTCAGTGGAACTGAGACACTGTCCACACTCCTACGGGAGGCTGCAGTCAAGAATCTTCCCCAATGGCCGAAAGGCTGAGGGAGCGACGCCGCGTGTATGAAGAAGCTCTTCGGAGTGTAAAATACTTTTCTCTGGGACGAATTTTGACTTTACCAGAGGAATAAGGAGCCGCTAACCTCGTGCCAGCAGCGGCGGTAATACGAGGGCTCCAAGCGTTATCCGGATTTATTGGGCGTAAAGGGTACGTAGGCGGTTTGACGCATCTTTCGTTAAATCCCGAGGCTTAACCTCGGGGCCGCGGAAGAGATGGTCAGACTGGAGACCGGAAGAGGCAAGCGGAATTGTTGGTGTAGGGGTTAAATCCGTTAATATCAACAAGAACACCAAATGCGAAGGCAGCTTGCTAGGACGGTTCTGACGCTGAGGTACTAAAGCGTGGGTAGCGAATAGGATTAGATAAATCCTAACCGTGGTCCGCCGAGGGCGGACGAGCGGTAAATGGTGTCCTCCGCCACAGCGATGTGGCGGCGAGCATCCAGCTGTATCGGGGAAACTCCGGTTCATAGGGACTACTACCTTATCCGGACAATCCCGAGGGAAGTTCCATAATTTATAATTATGATGAACCCCGTAGAGACTATGAAGTTGATTTCGAGATAGAAGGCGCAGTAATTTAATTTCATTATGAATAATTATGTGCCTTTGTCGGATCGCGCCAAAGAAATTATCTTTGGCTCCCTTTTGGGAGACGGATCGTTGAAGATCCATGATAAATATCAGAATGCCCGATTTTCTTTCCGGCATTCCGAAGTCCAACAAGAATATTTTTTCTGGAAAGTAAAAAATCTGGGAGAAATATCTTCGGACAAATGTGTTTTCTGGCAGGAGAATGACGGAGGATTCAGCCAGCACCAGAAAATCCGCTATCAAAGCTTGGCTCTGCCGGCTTTGTCGGAAATTTATCAGCTCACTCATAAAAGGGGAAAATTGCAGATCAGCCGGAGATGGCTGAATCAAATGACTCCCTTATCTTTGGCTATTTGGTGGTTTGACGATGGCTCGTTGATTGCTAACGGCCGCAAAGGGGTTTTTTGCACGGATGGTTTTGATGAGAAAAGCGTCAAGACGCTGGCGCAATACCTTTTGACGGTCTGGCAGATCAGGACCAAAGTCGCCCCGATCGCGAGAGCAAGGGACGGGAAGCGAAAAGAATATTGGCGATTGTGGTTAAGTTCCACGGAAGAATTAAAAAAATTTCTGCGGCTTATTCTGCCGCAGACGCCGGTGGCAAGCGTCTTGCCCAAAATCGCGCTTCTCTATAACGATCAACAACTTCAGCAACGCTGGATTTCTGAAATTCAATCAGCCACCCGGTTTTCCCGGGAGGAAATTGAAAATTCTATTTCGGCCAAAAAAGCCAAATGGAAAAAATTCAGAAAATGATATAGTCCAATCTTTATGGAAACATGAAGTATGACCCTAGTAGTCCACGCCTTAAACGTTGAATGCTGAGTATTGGAGGTTTCGACCCCTCCAGTGCTGCACTTTTAAGTTAACACGTTAAGCATTCCGCCTGGGTAGTACGAACGCAAGTTTAAAACTCAAAGGAATAGACGG
>DATJQC010000011.1:0-17036 GCA_035506055.1 Candidatus Nanoarchaeia archaeon
ATCACGGCGCCGGCTGCGTGCAATGCAAAAATACCGGTTATCTCGGCCGCATCGCCTTGCTGGAGATCATCGATGTCAACGAGAAAATCCAAGAGATGATCCTTGATCCGAAAAAGATCATCCGCGAGGCCGATGTCCGCGCCAGCCAGGAATTCATCACTATCAAAGAAGATGGAATAATCAAAGCCTTGCAAGGCCTGACGACGTTGCAAGAGGTCTACCGCGTCATCCAGGAATAACTATCGCGTTTATGATTCTCAACGGCGACGTTGACCAAAAAAAAGAAGCGCCGAAAATATTGCTGCTCGAGGATTATCCCGACTTGCTCGGTTTTTACAGTTCGCGCCTGCGGGAAGCCGGATTTGATCTTCGAGTGGAAAGCGACGAGGATCACGGCTTGGCGGTAGCGCTGCGGGAAAAGCCGGATTTGATCATTCTGGATATTAGTTTGCCGAAGGCCGAAGATTTCTGGTTTATCAAGGAAACGAAAAAGCATCCCGAAATCGCCGATGTGCCGGTCGTTATTTTAACCGACTTGGCCGCTCCGGAAGATATTGCGGCCGGAAAGAAAGCCGGCGCCAGCGCGTATCTGATCCGCGATAATTTCACCTTTGCCCAAGTTATTGCTAAGATAAAGGAAGTAATAGAAAAGCATAGGAGCATAGGAGCATAGGAGCGGGCTGGTTTTTTCCGCCATGCTCCGATGTTCTCATGCTTTACTGCTCTAATGATATGGATTCTCCCGTGGAATTTTTTAAACGGATGCTGCTTGATCTGGCGAAGAAAAACGTTTCAGGTTTGCATTTGTCAGTGGGCAGCGTCCCGATGCTGCGCAGTTACGGCCGGTTAAGCGAGGCCGAAGGCGGCGAAATTCTGAAAAAAGAGGATTTGGAAAAAATTCTCCGTTCTTTTTTGTCCGAGGAAGAGCTGAATATTCTGGCCGATAAGAAGGAATTGCTGATAGTGAAGGATTTCGGCGAAAATTTCCGGTTTCGCGTCAATATTTTTTTCCAAAAAGAAAGTCCGGCGATTTCCCTTTCCTATATTTCCGAAACGATCGCCGATTTGGACAGCTTGGGTTTTCCCAATACTTTTACGAAAAATCTGCTTAACGCCACCGGACTGCTGATCGTGGCCGGGCCGCCGGCTTCGGGAAAAACTTCCACTATCGCGGCGATTATCGAACGGATCAATAAAGAAAAAAATAAATACATCATTACGGTTGAAGATCCGATCGAAAAGATCTTCGTCAATAAGAAAAGCCTGATCGACCAGCGCCAGGTGGGCCGCGATGTCAACGATTTTTTTGACGGCCTGCGCCATTGCCTGGAAGAAGATGTCGATGTGGTCTATGTCGACGAAATCCGGGTGGATTTTGAGCTGGCCTTGCCTTACGTGTTGGAATTGGCTTCGGGAAATACTCTGGTGATCCTGGAAGTGAACGCGGAAAATTCGATCCGGGCCTTGGAAAAGATCCTTAATACTTCGAGCAAGAATCTGACCAAGGAAGCGGTGCATTTTATGATGGCTGACGTGCTCTTCGGCGTGGTGGCGCAACGGCTGATTCCCAACCGCGAAAGCGGTCTGTCGCTGGCGCTCGAGGTGCTCTTGTCGAATTTCGCGGTGAAGTCGTTGATCAGGGAGGGGAACATCTATCAATTGGAAGGAATCATCCAGAATTCGGCCGAAGAAGGGATGATTAGCATGGAAAAATCGATCAAAGACCTGGTGCTCTCCGGCGAAATTGATCGTACCGAAGCCGGAAATATTGAAATTTAAACAGGAAAGCGTAAGAGCATTGAAACATTAATAATATTTAAATGTTCATATGTTTATCTGCTCTGATGTCTGATGATTTATGCCGATTTATCGTTATGACGCCGTCAACGGGCAAGGCAAAAAAACCAATGGTTTGCTGAATGCCTATAATCGCCGCGCCGCCATGGAAAGGCTGGAGGAGTTAGGTTTGGCCGAGGTCAGCCTGAAAGATAAAACCGACAGCCTGGAATTGAAATTGACGACATTTTTCAATCCGGTCAAGACCAAGGATCTGGTGATTTTTTCCCGGCAATTTTCCGTAATGATTTCGGCTAACCTGCCGCTGGTGCAATCATTGCGCATCGCGTCCGAGCAGACCGACAACATCGCCTTGAAAATGAATATTTCCGAACTCGCTTTCGAAGTCGACGGCGGCTCTTCGCTGTCGGCAGCGATGATGAAGCGGCCGAAGATTTTCACCGCTTTCTATACCAACGTGGTAAAATCCGGCGAAACTTCGGGACGATTGGACGAAGTGCTTAATTATCTGGCCGATGAAATGGAAAAAGATTATGATATGACGGCAAAAATCAAAGGCGCGATGATTTATCCGGCGTTCGTCTTGTCCGGTTTGGTTGCCGTGGGAGTTCTGATGATGGTGGTGGTCGTGCCCCAGCTGACCGGAATTCTCAAGGAAACCGGTTCTGTTTTGCCGCTTTCCACCCGGATCGTGATCGGCATTTCTAATTTTATGATTGCTTTTTGGTGGTTGCTGATCATTATCATCATCGCGGCAATCGCCGCTGTTCGGATATTTCTAAATACGCCGCTTGGCAAACATACCTGGGACTTGATCTTATTGCGTTTGCCGGTTTTCGGCAATCTCTTTCAGCTTATCTATATGGTGCGCTTTACCCGGTCGATGAATACTCTGATTGTCGGCGGCGTAACGATTTCTAAAAGTTTGGAAGTGGTCGCTGCCGTGGTGGGCAATTACGTTTATCGGGATTTGATCGAAAAAAGCCGCCAGAGCGTGGAAGAAGGAGGTTCCCTGGCCAGAGTTTTTTTTGACAGCGATACGGTGCCGAAGATGGTGCCCCAGATGATCACGGTCGGGGAAAAAACCGGCAAACTCGATCTTGTTTTCCGGAAGATTACCGACTTTTATTCGCGGGAAATCCAGAATATCCTGGCCAATCTGGTTTCTTTGCTGGAACCCTCGATCATGGTGGTGATGGGCGTGGCCGTCGGCGTGATGGTGGCGGCGATCATTTTGCCAATGTATAATTTGGCCGGCCAATTTTGATGCCTTCCCCCTATTTTCAAAATAGCGTATAATAAAGGAGGGCTGTTGATAATTCTCTTGCGCGTCTTTTTTAAAAATGATATAATATAAGCAAGCTAATAATAATCTGCGTTTTATCGCGCGCATTAATGCCTTTAAAAGCAGAGACTATTTATAACTATGGTTAAAAAAAATCTGAAGCAAGGAGGCTTTACCCTGGTAGAATTACTGGTGGTAATCGCGATCATCGGCTTGCTCTCCACTTTGTCGATTGTGGCTTTGAACAATGCCCGGTTAAGATCAAGAGATGCGGCTCGCGTGGCCAGTATCAAGCAGTGGCAAACCGCCCTGGAACTTTATTACAGCGACGTGGGCAGCTATCCGGCCGCGGCCAGCACAACTCCGGGTACCGCCTTAGTGCATAATGGCACTACTTATATGGCGCAGGTTCCGCACAATCAGAAACCTTACAACGACGATGGGTGCGCCAGCAATGATTTTATTTACACGCTTGATTCGTCTACCACTTACCATATTAAATATTGCTTGGGCTCGGCTACCGGCGGAGTCAACGCCGGCAATGACTGCGCTACGCCAGCCGGCATAATGGATGGCAATGGCTGCTAATAGCGCTAAACGTGACATTCTTGGTTAATCGGATATTCAAAATATTCCTCCCCGCGCTCTAAGGCGGGGAGGAATTTTGTTAATAGCAAATCGATGGTATAATGGTAACTTATGTTATTGCCTGATAAAAATAAAACAATCAAAGTTATCGCCGAAGCGATCGATTGGCTGAACCTGGCAGTCATTTTTCTGGTCCCGGTCTGTTTTGCCATGTTTTATGAAGTCAATAGCGTCTTTGTTCTAGATAAAGCTATAATATTGCGTATTTTGGTCAGCTTGGCTCTGCTGCTGCTTCTGGCGAAATTTTTTTTGAACGGCGTGATAAAATATCGGTTTGGCAAAGCCATTTTTTTCCTGCTGGCGGCCTTGGCGGCCGCCTGGTTGCTGGCTGTTTCGTTGTCCGCCGATCCGGCGCTTGGTTTTAGCGGCAGCTATGAGCGGCAGCAAGGATTGGTAACTTTTATTTTTTATTTGTTGTTTTTTTCGGTTTTGATTTTTCAATTGAAAGATTTTTTGGCGGCGCGGCGTTATTTGGCGGCGATGCTGCTTTCGTCCTTTTTCGTCTGTCTTTACGGGGTCGCGCAAGTTCTTAATATTGATCCGGTCAGGTGGGAAGAATCTTTTTGGTCCAGGGGCCGGATATTTTCCACTTTGGGCCAGCCGGATTTTTTGGGGCATTTTTTGATTTTGGTTATTCCTTTCACGGTTTTTGCCATGCTTTTTTTAACCCGGCGCCTGCTGGCCAGAAGCATGCTGATGGTTTTGCTTTTCGGACAGTTGTTCTGCCTGTTTTTTTCCTATGCCCGCTCGGCTTGGCTCGGCTTGGCGGCAGAAATCGTTTCAGCCGTCGTTATTGCCGTTTTTTTGCGGGGAAGAAAAAAATTGGCTATCGGCTTGGCGGCATTCGTAATCGCGGCCTCGCTTTTGCTCACTCTTTGCCTGACCAATTCGACTATCGGGCGCTTAGGCGATATCTCCTTGTCCAGCCGGCTGTTGACGACTTTTGATTTGCGCCACGGATCGGTCAAGGCGCGGCTGAACGTCTGGCAAGCGGCGCTATCTGAAATCAAGCGGGAAAGCTGGGAACGCCGGCTGGTCGGCTACGGTCCGGATGAGTTATCGGCGGTATTCGCCAGCCGTTATCAAAGCGATTGGGCCATCGATGAGGCTTTGAATAATTGGCCGGATCGCGCCCATGATTCATTTTTAGATATATTTTTGGCTTTCGGTTTGGTCGGTTTGGCGGCTTATTTTTTATTTTTCGGTTATTTCTTCGTCCGGCTCTGCCGGTTTCTCCGGCAGCCGGTTCGCGGCCAGGAATTTTGGCTGGCTTTTTTTTGCTTATTGGCGCTTATCGGCTATTTCGTCAATAATCTGTTCAGTTTTTCGGATACGGCGCAGTTTTTGTATTTATATTTGATATTGGGCTTGGCGGTCTTTCTTGTTTCCCGCGGCGATCCGGAAAAGGAATTTAAGCTGAATTTGTCGAAAATTTCGCGGGCGGCGATTTATTTTTTCGCTGTCGTTTTGGCCGGAATTTTTATTTTTTATTACAACTGGCGTCCCTGGCAGGCCGATTATTATTATATGCGGGCCGTAAAAAACGATTATGATTGCCAAACAATGCTGGCTGATGCCAGGCAAGCATTGGTCTTGGGCAGCCAATATAATCTTTTTTACGCCGAAGAATACGTGAATATCGGTTTGCGCTGTTTTAGCCGGTTGCCGGACAGTGAAACGCGGGGCCAGGTTAGGGATAATCTGCTTTGGTGCGTTGGTTTGCTGCCCGCCGGCGTAAATTATTCATATGATCGGGCCAGAACCGATGCCGAAGCTCAGCTCTCGGAAACCATCGACAAGTCATCTTCGGAAACCGCGGAAAAGGATTTCGCGGATTTAGCCCGGCGCTATCCGAACATTTCCTCCGTTTATGAGGATTGGGCGTCATTCTCCAATGCCCTGGGCGATTATAATCAGACGATAAAAATCATCGGCCAAGGCACCAGTACTTTGCCGCTGGCGGCCATGGCCAAAGACGATTATGTCGCGCACCAGGCGGAAATCAATGCCCAACTGGCGAGATTTTATAATTTGTTGGCCGCGGCTTATTCGGGAAAAAATAAAAACGATCAGGCATCGCATTATTATCAAAAGAGCCTTAAGATCGATCCCGATCAATTGCAAATTTATAAAAAAATAGCCGATATCTATTATCAAGAAAAGGATTTGGCGACAGCGCTGTGGTATAATAAAAAAGGATACGCCCTTAGTCCGGATGATTATGTTTGGCCGCTGTCGATCGGCTTGCTCTACCGCGAAGAAGGCGACAAGCCGGCGGCCATCGCTTATTTCGAAGAAGCCTTGAGGTTGAATCCCGACAACGAAGAAGCTAAACAAAATATCGGCGATTTGGAAAAATAGCCTTGGGGAAGTCGAAAAGAGGCTATCGGTCTCGCGCGATATATTTTTTTTCGACCACGCTCGTCGGCGCTGAAGTTCCCGGCCGGCGATGGCCCGAATAAGCAGCAGCCAATTATGAACAGTCCAAAAATAACCGTGATCACTTGCGTTTTGAATAGTGAAAAATATCTCCCTGAATGCATCCGTTCGGTAAATAATCAAACTTATAAAAATTTTGAGCAGCTTTTCGTCTACGGTCCTTCGCGAGATCGCACCTGGGAAATCATCCGTTGTTTGAGCCCGGGCGCCAGGATAATTTGTTCAAGCGACGAGAGCGGAATTTACCCGGCGATAAACAAAGGATTGCAATCGGCTGCCGGAGACATTGTCGGTTTTTTGCATTCCGATGATATTTTTGCCGATGATCAGGCGCTGGCCAGGGTGGCGGCGGCGTTTGAAAAAAATAAGAATCTGGATTATTATTGTTCGCGCATGCTTATCGGCGGCGAAAACCTCGCGAATTTTTTCGCCGCGTTAGGGGCGCGGCCGCATCGGCGGAAGTTCGGCGAATCGCTTTATAGTTCGAATTATTTCGCCCATCCGACTTACTATTGCCGGCGTTCCGTAATCGACGAAGTCGGGCCGTACGATGCCAGATATAAAATCGCCGCCGACATCGATTGGCTGATCCGCCTGGAAAAGACGAATTGCCGATGGTATTTCGACAGCCAGCCGCTGATAAAATTCCGTTCCAGTAAAAAAAGCCTTAGTTCCAAGAAATATTTTTCCGCGCTCAAAGAAGAGCTGGAGATCAGAATAAAATACGATGGCGTTTCGATTTCCCTGATCGTTGTTTATGCCTATCATTTTTTCCGCCGTTCGGTTCGCTATGTCCTGGAGAAAGCCCAGCTTGATTATTTGATCGATTTTTTTCGAAAAATTATCATTAAATTGTCTTAAATCCGCGCTTTACTAATATGAAATTGGAAAAGAGATATACCGTAGGCGGGAAATTTTTTTGGCGGTTGGGATTTTTTTTGGCCAATTTTTTCAAAATCGACAAAGATGCCTTGTTTTTTTTCATGTTGCCGGAAAAGAAGCGATCCGCTCGCTCGTTGATAGCTTTTCTGCATGAAAAAAAGATCATCAATTGGGATGATAATCGCTCGCTGCTCGAGTATCGCCAGTATCGCTTCAAAATATTGCCGGGCGATTATGAAGCTATCAGGGATTTGATAGCCATCTTCGGTTTTCAAGACGAGTACTTCCGGAAAAATTTTATCGGCGCTTTTTCTTTCGAAGGGCCTTATGACGGCCGCGATTTTTCAATCAAGGAAGGGGATTTTGTCATTGATGCCGGAGCCAATGTGGGAATTTTTTCAATGCTGGCCGCCGAATTGGCCGGAGATTCGGGTCGCGTTTTTTCCTTTGAACCGGTGCCCGCCGTCGCCAAAGTATTGCGGGAAACGATCGATCTTAACGGCCGAAAAAATATCAGCTTGATCAAGCAGGGGCTGGGGGCGGATAATCAAAGTTTGGATTTTCATTTAGCGGAAAATTCCGGCGGTTCCTCGTCTTTTTTCTCTTCGTCCGGGGAAACCGCCAGTTTGCCGGTAGTCAAGCTGGATGATTTCGTCAAGCTGAACGGCATTGCCCGCTTAGATTTTATCAAGGCCGATATCGAGGGGATGGAAAGGGATCTGCTGCTGGGGGCGGCGGAAGCGATTAAAAAATTCAAACCCAAATTAGCGCTTTGCGTTTATCATCGTCCCGACGATAAAGAAGTTCTATCGGCCCTAATCAAGAAAATCAATCCGGAATATAAAATATATTTCACCGATAAAAAATTATTTGCTTATATCGAAAATGCTTAAAAAAATATGCCGATATATAATAAGAGCGGCGGCTAATTATCCGATTTTTTTTGAAATAAGCCTGCGCCGGAGAAAAAAATCCGGAAAAAAAACAATGCTGCTGGTCAAGCCCGAAGGAATCGGCGATTTTATCCTGTTCTATCCGACTCTGCGATTGTATTTGGAAAAATTCGCCGATTATGAAGTTTCTTTTCTGGCGAGCGCCAGGAATTGCGGTTTAGCCAAGGAACTTAACGATAAGCTGAATCTTTTTTCCGAGATTATCGTTCTGGATAAGGAAAAATTTGCCGCGAATTTTTTTTATCGGCGCGAGTTTTGCCTGGATATTTTCAAGAAAAATTTTTCCCTGGTTGTTTATCCGACCTCTTGGCGCGAGCCGAAATGCGATGTGATTATCCAGGCTTCCGGCGCCGATAAAAAAATAGTTTTTGCCGGCGACGGCTATTATTCGGATTGGGAAAAGACCGCGGCTAACTCGGCTTATTCCGCGATAATCCCGCTGCCGCCGGATTTATTCAGGGAGATCGATAAATACCGCTATTTTGCCGAAAAAATTACCGGTCGAAAGATCGATTATTCGGCGCCGCGGATCGAGGTTTTTGGCGAAAATATCCTTGCCGCGCGAAAAGCATTGGATAATTTCGGCCTGTCTCATAAAAAATTCGCGGTTATTTTTCCCGGATCGGCCGATCGTTATAAGATTTGGCCGCGGGAACGTTTCGCCCGAGTGATCAGATTTTTATTAGCTCAAGGATTGGCTCCGGTCGTGGCCGGAGCGGCGGGAGATGAAAGGCTTTTTTCGGAAATAGCTGAAAATTTGCGGCCCGAAGAACGGGCTTCGGTGGCGGATCTTTGCGGCCAAACTTCGCTTTTGACTTTGGCGGCGATTTTAAAAAAGGCTGAATTTTATTTTGGCAGCGACACCGGGGCCCTGCATTTGGCGGCGGCCGTCGGGTGTCCGACGGTTTGCCTGATGGGTGGAGGACATTTCCATCGTTTTTTCCCTTACGGCGACTTGAAACTCAACCGGATAGTCTTTGATCGGCGGATGAACTGCCGGAACGACGATTGGGCTTGCGCGCGAAAGAATAAGAATGAACCGGCGCCTTGCATTGCCGGCATAAAGACGGAAGATGCTATCGCGGAAATCCAAAATTTATTAAAAAATTCGAATTAATTTTTTT
Source organism: Candidatus Nanoarchaeia archaeon (assembly GCA_035506055.1). Classification (GTDB taxonomy): domain Bacteria; phylum Patescibacteriota; class Patescibacteriia; order Patescibacteriales; family WJLG01; genus JAQTUZ01. Next base: position 9,129 of record DATJQC010000011.1, read on the forward strand.
AGCCATGTTCTATCTTTTTATTATTTTTTCTTTGGCCGTCGGCGCGGTAATCGGCAGTTTTACCAATTGTTTCGTCTGGCGCCTGCGCGAGAATGAAACTTTGTGGGACAGGTCTTATTGCCCTAAATGCCGGAAGATGATCGCTTGGTTCGACAATATTCCGGTCTTGAGTTTTTTTATCCTCAAAGGGCATTGCCGGCAATGCGGAAAGAAAATATCCTGGCAATATCCGCTGGTGGAATTATCCACCGCCTGCCTTTTTGCCGCCGCCTTTTATTTTTCAGCTCTAGCTTATAATGGTTCGGGAAATCCGGCGGATGATTTTTATCTGCTATTCGGCAATGCTTTCATCATCGAACTGGTCAAAGAATGGCTGATCATCTTCATTTTAACGGCTATCTTTATTTACGACTTGCGCTGGTATCTTATCCCTGATCAAGTGGCCATTCCGGCGGCTCTGCTGATTTTTCCGCTTGATATCCTTCTCGGATATAACTGGATCGCCTTGCTGGCGTACGCGGTTATCGGCGGCGGTTTTTTCCTCCTGCAATTTCTGGTGTCGCGCGGGAAGTGGGTCGGCGGCGGCGACATCCGGCTGGGAATTCTGCTCGGGTTGATCGCCGGAAGTTATCAGCGTTTGATTTTGGCGATACTGCTTACTTACTGCATTGGCTCGGTGGTCAGTATTTTTTTGGTCGTCTGGGGCAAAAAACAGTGGAGTTCCAAGGTTCCGCTGGGAGTTTTCATGGCCCCGGCTTTGATCATTACGATGTTTTGGGGCCAGCAGATTGTCAATTGGTATGCCAATCTTTTTTGGCCGTTTTGAATTTTTCCCGCAGTTGGCAACTCGCTGACGATATAGTATAATATAAGCAAGAAATTAAAATTGCTAAATCGCTTTTTTTCGAGTAATTTAACTATTCAACGATATAGCAATATATTTTTGTATGAAAGAAGATTCTATTGTCGGTTTGGATATCGGTTCAACCGAGGTCAGGCTGGTTATCGGCCAAAGGTCGGAACAGAACGGGGGAAGGCTGCAGATAATCGGAGCGATCTCTTCGCCTTCGGAAGGGATCAATAAAGGAATGGTCAAAAGCATCGATGATACCACTTCATCGGTTTCTTCGCTTTTGGAAAAAGCCGAACGGTTGATCGGCCTGCCGATCAGCAATGTCTATGTCAGCGTCAATGATCCTTATATCAAGTGCGAAAAGAGCAAAGGCGTGGTCGCGGTCGGGAAAAGCAACGGCGAAATCAGTCAGGAAGACGTGGAGCGGGCCATCGAGGCCGCCCGCACTTTGAGCATGCCGCCGAACTATGAAATTTTGCATGTCATTCCGATAAAATTCACGGTGGATAACCAGGAAGATATCAAAGATCCGATCGGCATGAGCGGCATCCGTTTGGAAGTCGAAGCCTTAATCGTGCAAGGAATGACCAGTCAAATTAAAAATTTGACCAAGGCGATTTATCGCACCGGCTTGAATATCGATGATTTGGTTTTGTCGTCGCTCGCTTTAGGGGAAGCGGTTTTGAGCGCCAAGCAGAAAGATTTGGGCGTGGCGGTTGCCGGCATCGGCGCTTCCACTACGACGCTCGCGGTTTATGAAGAAGGAAAATTGATCCACGCGGCGGTGATTCCGATCGGTTCGGAACATATCACTTCGGACATTGCCATTGGTTTGCGCTGTCCGATCAATCTGGCCGAACGGGTAAAGATCGAATTCGGCAGCGCCGTGCCCAAGAATTTTTCCGGCAAGGAAGAAGTGGACATTTCCGAGCTGGCCCGCGAAGAAGAAGTGGAAGATGATTTGAAAACTATTTCCAAGAAATACGTCGCGGAAATCATCGAAGCCCGCGCCGAAGAAATATTCGATCGCATCGATGAACAGCTGAAAAAGATCGACCGTTCCGGCCTTTTGCCGGCTGGTATCGTGTTAGCCGGCGGCGGCGCCAAGCTGGCCGGTCTGGTCGAGGTGGCCAAAGACCGCTTGCGCCTGCCGGCGAGCGTGGGAATTTGTCGCAATGCCGAAATTATTTTCGATAAGGTCAATGACTCGAAATATTTAACCGCCTTGGGATTGGTTATCTGGGGTAATACTTTTACCGCCAAAAGAGTCGGCGGGGGAGCCATGGCCGGGTTGAGTAATTTTTTGGATGGCGCGAATAAAAAAATCAAGGATATTTTTTCCCGCTTCGCTCCCTGATTTTTTTCGAGATTGTACAATATTTTTGTTCACCTGAAATTTATCGCATAATTTTAGGCTAAGATAAGCAGAGATATTCACGCCGTATTAAGTCACCAAAAGGCTTGATATTTTTTTTGCAATAGGATAAACTTATAGTATAATAATCTTCTGTGCAATTAATTTATACGCCAGCTTTGACGTTATAAATCATCAAAAAAATTATGGCTGAAATAAAACCATTAGCCGAAACATTCGCCAAGATCAAAGTTGTCGGGGTGGGCGGCGGCGGCGGTAGCGCCATTCAGCGAATGATCGAGAAAGGAATCCGGGGCGTGGAATTCGTGGCCATCAATACCGATGTGCAGGCCTTGCATTATAATAAAGCCGGCGAGAAATTGCATATCGGCAAGTCGGTTACTCGCGGTTTGGGAGCCGGAATGAATCCGGAATTGGGCCGCCAGGCGGCGGAAGAATCGCAAAACGAAATCAGAGATCTTTTGAAAGGTTCGGATATGGTTTTTATTACTTGCGGCATGGGCGGCGGAACAGGTACTGGCGGATCGCCGGTGGTGGCGGAAATAGCCCGCGATCTGGGCGCGCTGACTGTCGCGGTTGTTACGCGGCCGTTTTCATTTGAAGGCGGACAGCGCAAGGCGATCGCCGAACGCGGTTTTGCCGAATTGGCCGACAAGGTCGATACGATCATCACCATCAATAATGATAAACTTTTGCAAATTATCGATAAAAAAACTTCCTTGATGGAAGCGTTCTCGGTGGCGGACGATGTCTTGCGCCAGGGTGTCCAAGGCATTGCCGAAATCATCACCATCCCGGGCTTGATCAACGTTGATTTTGCCGATGTTCGGGCGGTGATGCAGAATGCCGGCTCGGCGTTGATGGGTATCGGCCAGGCCTCGGGAGAAAATCGGGCGATCGAAGCGGCCAAGGCGGCGATCAACTCCACTTTATTGGATATGTCGATCGACGGCGCGCGCGGGATTGTCTTTACCATCACCGGCGGACCTAACTTGGGCATGAATGAAGTTTCCGAAGCGGCCAAAGTCATCACTGCCTCGGCTGATTCCGAAGCCAAGATCATTTTCGGCGCCGTAATCGACGATAAATTGAAAGATGAGATAAAAGTCACGGTCGTGGCCACCGGTTTTGACGGCCAGGCGCGGGATATTTCCAGCAAGCAGATGAGGACGAATTATACTCCGAACAGCTTTATCAGCTCGGCGGAAAAAGAAGACAAGAACCGCGGCTGGTTCGGGGGCAAGTCGGATGGCTCGGCCGATACAATCAAAAAAAGCAAAATTTCGCCGGTTAAGCTGGCCCAGGAAGAATTGCCGGACGAAGAATCGGAAGAAGGCGAACTGGGCATTCCGGCGTTTATTAGGAAGAAGATGAAATAATGTTACTCGCTCAATGTTGACATAAAAAAAAGACGCGCTCGGATGAGGCGTCTTTTTTGTCGGGATGGATTTTAGAATGACAAGGAAAGGAATGATTTGATCGCTGGTTTGTCGGATCGGGGCTTGCCGTTTAATTTCGCTTTGCCGGTGAAGATCTTGTAAGCGTTTTCTGCCGAATAATCATAGAGCACGACCGCGGCCACGGCATCGGCCATGCGGATCGCTTCTTCAAGCGGCCGCTGATAGATATTGCGGCCGATGGCGACGCCGCCGGTGCCGGAAATATGGATTTGATTGTGAAGCTGCTGGAGGAATTTTTTTTCCGGCATTTTCGGGCCGCCGATCGCGATAACTTTGGATCTTCCGGCCGCGGTCACGACTTCGCGGAATTTTTTGGCGGTTTCTACGGTCGGTTGGTCATAGGGATAGCTGATTTTGACGAAATCGGCGCCCAGGCAGACGGCCACGCCGGCGCCGCCGGCCAAAAGATGCAGATCGGTTTCGTTTTTAACCGCTTTGCCTCTCGCGTAGATCCAAATGACAGCCAGCATGCCTTCCTGATGAGCATCGTAGACGATGCGGGCGGCCTGGCCGAAAGACTCGGATTCGAATTCGCTGCCGATATAAACCGTGTAACCGACGCCGACGATATTCAAGCCGGACTTTTTTTTGAATTTGATCACATCGTCCATCGGCACCCAGCGGTTGGAAAATGGATCGCGCGCGGATTTTTTGATGAGATTGGTTTTGGAATTGGCTTTAATCAAAAATGGAACCTTGGGGCAGATATCGGCGTATTTGGCGATCAGCCCCAATTGCGAGCCGAGCACGCCGATGCGCGCTTTTTGGGCGATTTCAAAATAATGTTTGGGATCGGCGACTTCCGGACTCATCCCTGGCGCGACAAAATCGTCATTCAGGTGCTCGACTTTCTGGTCGCAGGCGAACATCAGTAATCGTCCGGTGCCGCGAGTGGCGACGCGCCAATTCTTCAGGTAGGCGGCGCGTTTGGACTTGGGCACGTCGTAAGGGACATGAATTTTTTGCATAAGCGTATTTGTGTGATAAAATATTAATAGCTATATTATATCACATCCAATAATTTTGAGAAACTTTGGAAATTTTGAATTTTGAATTTTGAAATAATGCTCAAATTTTTTAATTTTAAAAAATTTAATCATTGAAAAATTATTTCAAAATTCAAAATTGAAAATTAAATTAGATATGGAAAAAGTAAATAAAAAAAAGCCGATAGTTTTAGTGATTTTGGATGGCTGGGGCGAGTGGGATATTGAAAAAGGAAATCCGGTCGTTAAGGCCAAGTTGCCGCTGATCGATAAACTTAACGCGCATTACCCCAAAATATATTTACAGGCTTCCGGCATGGCGGTCGGTTTGCCCTGGGGAGTCCGCGGCAATTCCGAAGTCGGGCACCAGACCATCGGCTCGGGCCAGATTGTTTTTCAATTTCTGCCGACGATCTCCACGGCGATCTCCGAGGGATCTTTTTTTAAGAACGAACAATTGCTCGGCGCTTTTGAGTGGGCGAAAAAAAATAATTCCAATTTGCACGTTCTCGGACTGTTGTCCGACGGCGCGGTCCATTCGCACATCGAGCATCTGTTCGCGCTTTTGGAAATGGCCAAGAATCGGGAAGTGAAAGAAGTTTATATTCATGCCGTGACCGACGGCCGCGATACTCATCCGCAAAGCGCCAAAAAATTCCTCGAAATGCTGGAGAATAAAATCAAAGAAATCGGCATCGGCAAGATTGCTACGTTAAGCGGCCGTTATTTTACCATGGACCGGAATAATAATTGGGACAGAATTGAAAAATCTTTTCTCGCCTTGACCGCCGGCATTGGCATCAAGGAAAAAAATCCGCACCAGGCAATCGATAATCAATACGCGCGGGGAATTTTTGATGAATATCTTGAGCCGGTTATTATGGTCGAGGAAAACGATGAACCGGTGGCGCAAATTAAAGACAATGACGCGCTGATCTGTTTTAATTTCCGCAAGGATCGCTCGCGGCAGATTACCAAGGCGTTTGTTCTGCCCGGCTTCAAGGAATTCAAGCAAGCCAAACAGCCTGCCAATATCAAATATGTTTGTTTTGCGCAATACGAAGAAAATCTGCCGGCCGAAGTTGCTTTCCAAGAACAGCAAATAACCGTCCGTTTGGGAGAAATATTGGCGAAGAATTGGAAAAGGCAATTACGCATTTCCGAAACGGAAAAATACGCCCACGTCACTTATTTTTTCAATGGGGGAATGGAAGAGCCGTTTTTTTACGAAGATCGGATTTTGATTCCTTCGCAGCGGGTTAAGACTTACGCCGACGCGCCGGAAATGAGCGCCACCGAAATTACCGAAAAATTGATCGAGGCGATGAATAAAAATAATTATGATTTTATTTTGGTCAATTATGCTAATTCGGATATGGTCGGCCACACGGGAAATTATCCGGCGGCCGTCAAAGCCTTGCAGCATGTCGACGGCTGCCTGGAAAAACTGATCGCCGCGGTTTTTGCCCGCGGCGGAGAATTGATCATTACCGCCGATCACGGCAATGTCGAAGAGATGCTGAATATTTATACCGGCGAACCAGACACCCAGCACTCGAAAAATGTCGTACCGTGTTGGTACGTGAGCGAGAATAGCTGGATCGAGAATCAAGACAAGCCGAAAAAAATCGAAGCCGGCGGATTATTAGTGGATCTGGCGCCGACGATTTTGGAACTGCTCGGTTTTGAAAAAAATCCGGCTATGGTCGGCTCGAGTCTGATCAAGCAATTTAAAAGACAAACGCCGGAAGAAGATGAGGAATGAATTTATAAAGTCCCCTCCGCGGGAGGGGTGCCCGTAGGGCGGAGAGGGTCTATTCCCGACATTATTAAATTATGCATGTTGAACATAAAAATATCTCTTTATGATCCAAGGTTAAATCAGTATGCTCGCGATTTAAGAAAACACGGCACGTTTTCCGAAGTCCTGCTTTGGAAAAAATTGCAAGGCAAACAAATGCTGGGTTATAAATTCCGGCGGCAAAGACCAATCGATAATTACATAATAGATTTTTATTGTCCTGACCTGAAATTAGCAATCGAGATAGACGGCGTTAAGCATGGCGATGAGGGACCGTCGCCAAATGCCGTTTTGGCCTAAATTTTCATATTTTGGTAAATTTTTTAAAAAATATTTTGGCTGATATAATCATATCACCCGCAATATTTTTTAAAAAATTTCCTCAAAATCTGAAAAATTTATGCTCAAAGAGCATTTGGCGGCAGTCCCAAGAAAAATACGACGAAGCGCGGCAGAAAAAATTGGAAAGTTTTGGCATAACATTTTTAAGATTCACTGAAACGCAGATCAGGAGTAATCTTTGGGCAGCCTTGATAGTTATTGAAGAATGGATAAAAAATAAAAAAAAGGAAGAAGAATAGACCCTCCCCGCCTCGCCCACGCCCGAGGCGGGCAAGCGGGCTCGGCACCTCCGCCTCGGCGAAACCTTGGCGAGACGGGCCTCCCGAGGAGGGGACGATTTATATCTCAAATAAAAAACGCCAACTTTCAGAAAGGCGTTTTTTTGATGAGAAATCTATTCCTCCACAAATATCGCTTCCACCGGACAAACGTCGGCGGCGGTCATGGCGCAATCATGGTTGTCGCCGATGACGATTGATTTTCCCATTTCGTCCAGCTTGAAAGTGTCGGGGCAAACTTCGGTGCAGCGGCCGCAGCCGATGCATTTATCGCGATCAACTTTGATAAGCATAAAATTATTGATTAATTTTCCTCGTCAAAATTATTCCGTAATCGATATTGCCGACACCGGACATTGGTCGGCGGCACTCTGGGCGCAAGCCGGATTGGCGCCGATGACTTCGGACTTTCCCATCTCGTTCAGTTTGAACGTGTCCGGACAAACTTCGGTGCAGCGGGCGCACCCGATGCAGGTATCTTGGTCGACTTTAATAGTCATAATTAGTTGATTAGCCCCGACGTAAAGTCGGGATGCCGATTTTACCTCGGCATTAATTAGGGGATTGGTTTTATTATAGCATATTAATCGGCCGTCATATAGCAGGTCGAATCAAACGATGCAAAATGTAACCATAGGGGTATTCGCTAAACGATTGTAAAATGTAACCATGAGCTAATTAATTTTAGGGTTAAAGCTATGGTTACCAAGCCTATGAGTCTGCCAGCAAGGCGAGAGTATCTTAAACAGCAGAAAGCGCGCTATCTCAAGGCCGCCAAGCCGGAGAAGTCGCTCATGCTCCGGGAGTTCTGCC
>DATJQC010000012.1:0-2699 GCA_035506055.1 Candidatus Nanoarchaeia archaeon
AAAAATCCTTGCCAGGAAAAATGGCAGCTGGCCAAATCGCCGGAGGAGTACAAACATTCCAGCGCGGCCAACTATGCTTTTGGCCAGGGATTTTATGACATAAAAATTGTCGACTTCTGAAACTAAAAACGCAGCAGTCCCCTGACGCGAGACTGCTGCGGAACCAAACCGTAGCCTTAAACCCCGCCGCCAAAGTTACATTTTCCAATCATAGAACGAATTAGCCTACGGTTACATTTTTGGATCATTTGACACGTAGTTAAATAAAAAAATATGTCAGAACTGATTCGTATTGGTCAGCAGTATAAAGTTAAAGCTGATAAATTATTAAAGCGAACCGGCTTGATTAAGGATCTGAAAAAGTTCGGCGAAGTCCATTTGGTCGGCGCTTATTCGCTCGGTTTGATGATGCACGGCGATATTGATCTTGAGGTGACCAGAACCAAAAAGTATTCACGTCATGAAGTTTTACGGATATTCAACAAGCTTTATCTGCAAAATAAATTCATAAGTTATTTCATCGGCGGTAAATGGTATGACCCGCGCATCGGCAAAGAGTTCCCGAACGGTCATTATCTGGGCATGAAAACGAGAGTTAACGGCGAAACTTGGACGATTGATGTTTGGTTTATGGATAAAAATGAATACATTAAGAGAGCGAAAAAATGCGGTTTTTTCTGGAAAAATATTTCCGATCAGCAGAGGGAGCTGATCCTTACGCTAAAAAAATTTAGGAATGATCAGAAAATCAAGATTGCCGGTTTTAAGATTTATGAACTGGTTTTAAAAAACAAGATTAAAAATTTGAAAGGTTTCAAAGATTATTTAAATTCTATAAAATAAAATTATGGAAAATCAAAAACCAGTCGAGATCAAAATTGCCGATAATTTGCCGGGCGGGGAGTATAGCAATGCGATGCAGGTTATTTTCAATAAGGATGAATTTACGCTGCCGTTTTTCAATCTGGTCGGCAACGCCGGACGGGTGGTGGCAAAGATAATTTCCAACCCCGGACACTATAAGCGGATGATCGCCGTGATGGAAAAAGCGTTGAAGGAATATGAAACTAAATTTGGTGTCATCAAGGAAGCGGAAGAGTTAAATAAAGAAATTGGATTCAAAGCATAATAAATTTTGAATTTTCAATTTTGAATTTTGAAACAATTTTTCAATTATTAAATTTTTAAAAATTGGAAAATTTGATTATTATTTCAAAATTTAAAATTTGAAATTATGGGAAAGGATTATTATAAAATATTAGGCGTAGATAAATCGGCTTCAGCGGATGAAATAAAGAAGTCTTTTTTAAAGTTGGCGCATCAATATCATCCGGATAAGAACGGCGGCAAAGATGATAAGTTCAAGGAGATCAACGAGGCTTATCAGGTTTTGGGCAACGCGGAAAAAAGAAAACAGTTCGATCAATTCGGCCAGACATTTGGCGGCTCCGCCCCAGGCGGACAAGCCGGAGGTTTTGGCGGATTTAACGGTTTCGGCGGATTTCAGAACGGCGGAATGAATATCAATATGGATGACTTGGGAGATTTGGGCGAAATGTTCGGCGGCTTGGGGGATATTTTTGGCTTTGGTGGTGGTTCATCGCGGTCGCGCCGACGTGTTCCGCAAAAAGGAAGCGATATTGAAGCCTCGATGATGATTGATTTTAATGAAGCGATTTTCGGCACGGAAAAAGAAGTGACTTTGAAAAAGAAAATTGTTTGTCCGAAGTGCGGCGGCACGGGCGCCGAACCGGGCGCGAAAATTGAAACTTGCGCGACTTGCAAGGGCCATGGCCGGGTGCGGCATCTGCAGCAAACTATTTTGGGCTCGATTCAAACCGAAAATACTTGTCCTGCTTGCGAAGGCGCGGGAAAAACCGCGAGCAAAAAATGCGCAGAGTGCAATGGCGCCGGCACGGTTTATGATACGGCGAAATTTAAAGTCAGAATTCCGGCCGGAGTTGACGATGGCGGCCGAATCAGATTAGCTGGTTTCGGTGAAGCCGGAGAAAAAGGAATGCCGACCGGCGATCTGTATTTGAATATCCGCGTGCGGCCGAGCGACAAATTCGACCGCGACGGCGATGACATTTTAACTAAAAAAGAAATTAATTTCGCGCAGGCCGCTTTGGGCGGCAAGATCGAGATCGAAACTGTCTACGGCCCGGTCGAGTTGAAGATTCCCGAAGGCACGCAATCGGGCACGGTTTTCAAATTGCGCGGCAAAGGCGTCCCGCATCTTGACGGCCGCAGTAAGGGCGATCACCTGGTGACGGTGATCATCAAGACGCCGAAAAATCTAAACAAGAAACAGAAAGAAGCTTTGAAAGAACTCGGGATTTAATAATTAATCACGACATTTTTTGGCCGCTCAGGCAAGATTGACGGCGGGCTTTTTCGTTTGGTAAAATTTCGAACATAGAGCATAAAACAAAGAGCAAAGAACAGGGAAAACTTAAAAGAATTTATCTCACCTTGTTCAATGTTCTTTGCTCTTTGTTCTCTAATTCTGTCACATTTCAACTACTTTATCGTATATAATAGTTAAGTTATTTTACGAATTCAACTCATATTTTTTATGATTGAAATAAAAAATCTCACCAAAAAAATCGGCAATAATCAGATTTTGAACGATATTTCTTTCTCGGTTAAGACCGGGGAAATTCTCGGCTTCTTGGGCCCGAACGGCGCGGGCAAAA
>DATJQC010000013.1:0-5482 GCA_035506055.1 Candidatus Nanoarchaeia archaeon
TAACTCTTGTTATTGTGGTCCGGAAAGGGCGTAGTTTCCGTTTCAATTATCGCATGATAGTTGGGTTCAAAGCGGATTTCTACGCCCTTTTTGTTTATCTAACATCTAAAAATATGCAACAAAAATGTATAATCTATTGCCGCGTAAGTACGCCAACTCAAGCACAAGAGGGGGAAAGCCTTGATACTCAGGAAAAAATCTGCCGTGGCATAGCCGAAAAGAATAACTATAAAATAATGCCGGATAATAAGGTCTTCAGGGAACCATTCTCTGGAAGAAAGGAATATCGTCCAATTTTTGACGGCGAAATAATGAAATATATCAAAGATCACCCCGGCGAGATTAATTATTTAATTTTTAGAAGTATTGATAGATTTACTCGGGGCGGTAGCCTTTCATATGAAAAAATAAAGTCAGAGTTAAGCAAACACGGAGTGGAACTAATTGATAGCATGGGAATAATACAACCGACCAGAAATACACTGGAGCATCTTGGCTTTGAATATGGGTGGTCACTCTATTCTCCAAGCGGCATAGCAGAAATTATGGCAGCTAACCACAGCAACATGGAGGCAAGGGATATTCTAACGAGAACAATTGGCCAAGAAATAACACTTACCCAAGAAGGTTATCACATTGGTCAATCAACCGATGGCTTTCAAATCAAACGAACATATGTTAACAACAAAAAGAAAAGTATTCAGATGCCAGATCCGGAAAGAAGTAAGTACTGGATCAAAATTTTTGAAATGCGCGCCTCAAATCAGAATACCGACCAAGAAATAATTGATACGATAAATGCTATGGGCTTCAAAACAAGAAGGTACAACAAATGGGATAGGGCGCACGAAACAACGATCAAAAAACTTGGTGATAACCTCCTGACTATCAAAAAAATGCAGAAAGATATTCAAAATCCTACCTATTGCGGCATTCTAATACGTAAATGGACTCACCACAGGCCAATTAAGGCCCAATATGACGGCTTAGTGAGCATCGACACTTTTAATAGGGCAAATAAGGGTAAAATCTTCATTAAAGAGCTGGGAGGCGAAAAATATGACGTTTTATACGACTATTATCCGAGCAAACAAATTACAAAACGACAAAAAAATAATCCCTTATTCCCTTATAAATTCATTTTGTGTCCCCATTGCAAAAAATCTTTTTTGGGCAGCTCCCCAAGCGGCAAATCAAAGAAAGGCTTTCCGACTTATCATTGCGCGCGAAATCATGAATATCTTGGCATTAGCAAAAAAGAATTCGAAGGAAATATTGCTAAATTTATTCAAACTCTTAAATTTAGGCCTGAAATAACAAATGCTCTTGAGGCAACTTTTATAAACAAATACCGGGAAAGACAAAAAGAATTGGCGAAATTCTCTTCTCTGGTAAGCGGCAAAGTTTCCGATCTCAAATTTGAACAAGCTGGCTTAATAGACAAAATTCAAAAGGCAAGCAGCGATATCGTAATGAAAAAATTAGAGGAAAAGGTTGAGGCTCTCGAACAGGAAATCAAAAATACCCAAACTCAAAGAGATCGCGTTGAAATTACTGAATACGATATTTCCGATTTTATTAAAGAAGCCAAAAAAATCATGGAACACCCGGCGGAAATACTGATGAATATTGATAATCCAACAAAAAGACAAGCCCTGTTTGGCCTTGTCTTTGAGGAGATGCCAACCTATTTTGATATTCTCAATGGAACACCTAAATTGACGCTCATTTTCGAGATTTCTCGCAATCCTGAATTGCTCAAATCTCTTTCAGCACGGGGTGTAGGAATCGAACCCACGCTAGAGGTTTTGGAGACCCCTGTACTACCACTATACGAACCCCGCCTTCGCTCGCCGTAGCTTTAGCGAAGCTCGCCTTCGCTAAAGCTACGGTTCGCTTCGGCGGGCAATGCCCGCCAAAAAACTACCACGAGATTATATACAATTATTTTTTATTTTTCCAAAATATTTTTATATTCCAACTCGTAAATATGGAAAATGGTGACGGTGACCGCGACGATCAGCGGGCCGATAACTATGCCCCAGAAACCGAAAAGGATTATGCCGCCTAAAATCGAAAAAAATAAAAATATCGGATGGACTTCGGCTTTACCGTTGATGATCAGCGGCCGGGCGAAACTATCGATCGGAATAATGATGAGCAAGCCCCAGAGCGCCAGGAACAGCGCCGCCCAAAGATGGCCGGTCAAAAGCAGATAAACGGCGCCGGGCAGCCAGATCAGCCAGGCGCCCAGCACGGGGATCAGCGAGAAAAAAGCGGCGGCCAAAGCGGCGAAAAAAACCGGCAGCGGCACGTTGAAAAAGAAAGGCAGAGTGATGATGAAAAAACCCAGCGCGCAAACGAGCGCCTGGATAATCGCCACGACAAAAGTCGAAAGGATGAAGGTGAAACCGACGTCTTTGAATTTTTTAAAAATCGCTCGGTCATATTTGTTCGGTAAAGGCGTCAGATTCATTAACCTTTCCAGCATTTTTTCGCCATCGATAAAAAAGAAAAATAAGGCGATGACGATGAACAAGAGCGAAACGATGAAATTGGTCGTACCCTTGATGAATCCGGCGGCGCCGCTCATCAGCCAACTGCTGGATTTTTGGATAAAGTCAAGGAAAAAATTCTGAATACTGGCATTGCTTAAATTCAAACCTCTGATTTTAGCCAGCGGCGTATTCCGGATCAGCGCGCTCCAATCGGTCTTGGTAAAAAGATCAAGCGCCTGACCGTAAGCCGCGACCGATTCCCGAGCGGCCAAAATTATCAGATTGACCAGCGGCACGATGATCACCACTAAAATCAAAAGGCACATAATCAAAGCGGCGATCTTTTCCCGTCCGCCCAATTTTTTGGCCAGCCATTGAAAGGGCCGGTAAAAAATCGTGGCCAAAATCGCGGCCATCAAAATATCCGCCAGGAAAGGCCGGAACACGAAATAGCAGGCAACAAGCGAAGCGACGACCAAGGCGATCAAGAATCCCCGGCCGAGAAAAATTTTGTTCATTTTTTTATTTTATTTTCCCTCCTTGATTAAATCCAAAATATCGGGAAATTTATTTAAAATATAATCGTAGCGCTCGATGGCTTTGCCGGTCGCCTCATTGAAAAGCGGCGTGCCGCCGGTATAAACCGCGTTGGGAGAATCGCCGTAACGATTGAGGCCTCTCTTGGCGAGCCAATTATCAATCGATTGCTTTTGCGCGGCAGTTAGATCGGCCGCCGTCACTGACGCGGCGGTGGTGGAAGCGCTTTTGCCGAAAAAATTGAAAGTCGAGCTGGCCTGATTTTCTCCCAGGCTGTTCAAAACTTTGCCCAAATTATCATTGATAATTTTCAAGCCGTCGCTCGCGCTAAAAGCCTGGCAGCCGGTCAAAACAAAAACCAAAAAAAATAATATAGCAAATTTGATTTTTTTATTTATAAGCATAACGAACGGTAATTAACCAATCAACCAATTAACTATTTTGTTTCTTTATGCAGAGTATGCTTTTTGCAATTCGCGCAATATTTCATTAACTCCAGCCTTTCCTTCAAAAGTTTCTTATTTTTGTGGGAAAAATGAGTGATTTTCTTGCATTCCGTGCATTCGAACTTGATCAAATTGTCTTGAGACATATGGTTGTTTAAGGTAACTTTTAGCTGTTAATTATGTCTTTATCTTATTTAATTTTGGAGGGAAAGTCAAGCATCACATATCAGTAACATGTAGCATACCGATAATTTGATTCCGTGATGTTTTGTTATTTGCTACTTGTTACATGCTACCTGCTACTTTTGACATTTGGGGCAAAAATAAGTGCTCCGGCCGGCGATTTTTGTATTCTTGATTTTTCCGCCGCAAACCGGACAAGACTCCCCTTCCCGCTCATAGACTTTCAACAGTTTGGAAAAATTGCCTTTCTGGCCGCTGGTGTCGACGTAATCGCTGAAAGTCGTGCCGCGATGCTTGATGGCGTTGGTTAAAACTGTTTTGGCCGAATTAAAAATTCTTTTTATTTCTTCTTCCTTAAGGCTTCCGGCCGCCCGAGTCGGTTTAACGCGCGCCGCGTATAAAATTTCCGAAGCGTAAATATTGCCGATGCCGGCGATATTTTTTTGATCCATCAGCGCGGCTTTGATATTTATTTTTTTGCCTGCCAAAGTTTTCCGCAGATTCGCCAAGGTGAATTCCGGCTTTAGCGGTTCAATGCCGTAAGCCGATCTGATTTCGGCTAGTTGTTTTTTATCGACGATCTTTACGTAGCCGAACCGGCGCGTATCGTTGAAAAATAATCTTCGGCCGCCGGCGAAATTCAAAATAAAACGCGTGTATTTGTTGGGTAGCTTACCACCAATTTCTTCCAAAATTCCGGCGTTAACCCACCCCGTCCGCCCGGGGCGGACACCCCTCCCCAGAGGGGACTTAATATTAAATGGATGGCCGCCAGCGATCAATTCTTCCTGATCTTCATAAACCAGCTGGCCGGTCATTTTCAAATGAATGAGTAAAAATTTTCCGCCGGCCAATTTTAAAATTAAAAGTTTTCCGATTCGGTCGGCCGCGACAATCTTATTGCCGACTAAAACACGAGCGAAGTTTTTAGCTTCGCCTAATTTTTTATCTTTGACTTCAACGGAAACGATTTTGCCGCCGACAATTTTCTTGGACAGATCGCGACGGATCGTTTCCACTTCTGGTAATTCCGGCATCTTAAATTCAATTAAAAAATAAAAAAGAAAAAATCAGCAACTTTATAAAATTTTCAGCAATACAAAAACTATCGCTAAAAGAACGAATTCGATGATAAATATCTTAAAAAAAGTTAACTCCATCCGATCCGGATCAACGAACATACTCGCGACTAACAGTTAATATAAAATACGGCGTTTAACCGTATTTAATATTATAAATAATCTTAATCAAGTTGTCTAATTACTTATACGTTTTGCGCTGAAACCGATTGTTAAAGCGACCCTTTGCGGGACGATTTTTGCCGCGGCCGAAGCTCGGGCGATCATTGTCCCTAAGGCTGGCGCGGAATCTTTCTTTATCAGTCATAATTCGGGTTTCCGGACGATTGGAAAAATATTCTAACGGATCAAATCCGCCATGATTTTCTCTCTTCGGCTGAAATTTGTTATGGCCGGAATCAGAAGGGAAACCTGGTTTATTATGCTTGAATTTATCGTGACCAAAGTCGGAGCGGTATCCCTCTTTTTTAGCCTTGAATTTATCGTGGCCGAAATCAGAACGGAAGCCTTCGTGTTTGGGTTTGAATTTATCGCGGGAATAATCAGAACTGTAGCCGGAATCTTTAGATTTATATTTACTAAAGCCGTGACCAACAGGACGATCGGCGCGATTAAATTTATTGTCACCGAATTTATTTTGACCCTTATTCTCAAAACGGTTGCCAGATTTATTAAAAGGTCTCTGGAATTTTCTCTCTGAATTATCAAAGCGATTACCCGATTTATTGAAAGGTTTATT
>DATJQC010000014.1:0-8754 GCA_035506055.1 Candidatus Nanoarchaeia archaeon
TATGCTCTCATGTTCCTATGCTCTCATGCTAAAATGTCTGAAACTAAAGCTAAAAAAGAATCCAAGAAAGCCGCTCCTGAAGAGCAGGAAGTGAAGCAAAAGATCCGCATCAAGATCAAAGCGTTTGATCACAAAATAATCGACAAATCGACCAAGACGATCATCGATACCGTGGAAAAGAGCAATGCCAAGATTTTTGGCCCGATTCCTTTGCCGACCGAAAAAATCAAGTATACTGTCAATCGCGCGACTTTCGTCAACAAGGATGCCCGCGATCAGTATGAAATGCGCGTGCATAAGAGATTGATCGACATTGTCGAACCGACCGCCAAGACCGTCGAGGATTTGACTAATTTGAATTTGCCCGCCGGCGTGGACGTGGAGATAAAGATGGTGTAGGCCGGTTGATTAGTTAATTGGTTAATTAGTTGTAGAGAAAAATGTTTAAACTAATTAATTTTTTTACTGATTTTACTGATAAGTTATCAAGTTTTTTAAAGATAAACGCCAAGGATTATTGTTTATTTAACTCCCAAAATTGAGAGTTTAATTATTTAAACAAATGCATTTGGGTAGCTAAGGGTTATTCAAATTGTAGACTGATTAACTAATTAACCAATCAACTGATTCAGGGGAAAGTGCATAGATGATAATTATTGGATATTAGGAAAGGAAAATTTCACAAATATTAGTAAAAAAAATAGCATTGACTAAATTTTGATAATAAGTTATCATTATCTTAGTCATTTTTTGTGAAATTGACCATTTGTTGAAAGGTCAATTTTTATTTTTTAGGTTTGTGTTCTGAAACAATCCGTATATAATGCGAATACTACAAATTGTTTGCGAATACTACGAACAGTTTCTACAAATTAATTCGTTAAATAATTTGCTGTATTGGCGGGAAATTCGTAGTATTCGCATCATATTACATACATGAAATTTATCATCGGCAAAAAAATTGAAATGACCCAGCTTTGGCGAGGAGAAACCGTCGCGGGCGTGACTGCCGTTCAGGCCGGACCTTGCTATATTACCCAAGTCAAAGCAAAAGAAAAGGACGGCTACGAAGCGGTTCAACTTGGTTTTGGCGGCAAAAAAGAAAAAAATACCAAGAAGCCGCAATTGGGACATTTGCAGAAAGTCAAAGCCAAGGGCATTGCTGATAATTTTGCTTTTTTACGCGAATTCAGAGTTGACGCTAAGTCAGGATTGGAGATCGGCGATAAAATTGATGTCGGAACTTTCGCTGTTGGCGACAAGGTCGCGGCGACCGGAATTTCCAAAGGCCGCGGTTTTCAAGGCGTCGTCAAAAGACACGGTTTCCAGGGCGGAAGAAAATCGCACGGCAACAAAGATCAATTAAGAATGCCCGGTTCGACCGGCGCGACCGGCGCGGGCCATGTTTTCAAAGGCACCAAGAAGCCGGGTCGCACGGGCGGCGAGACAGTCACGACCAAGAATTTGGAAATAATCGAAGTTGATAAAGAAAAAAATATTTTATATATCAAAGGCGGAATCGCCGGAGCGAGAAATAGTTTGGTGTTAATTCAAGGCGCCGGAGAGATGACGGTTTCCAAGCCAACTATTGAAAAAAAAGAAGAAATTAAAGCAGAGGCAGTTGCGGTTCCGGCGGAAGACGCGGCAAAATAAAATTAGTTAATTAGTTGATTGGTTAATTGGTTGTAAAGCAGAAAAAGAACGAGAAAATAATCAACTCCACAACTAATTAACCAATTAACTAATCTACCAGTCTGATGAAATTAAATATCTACAATCAAAACGGCGAAGTGAAAGGCCAGAAGGAATTGTCTGACAAGATTTTTGCCGTTAAAGCCAATACGGTTTTGATCAATGAAGCGGTGACCGCCCAGCTGGCCAATATGCGCCAGGTTTTGGCGCATACCAAGACCAGAAGCGAAGTTCGCGGCGGCGGCAAGAAACCGTGGCGCCAAAAAGGCACCGGCCGGGCCCGAGCCGGCTCCAGCCGCTCTCCGCTTTGGCGCGGCGGCGGTATAATTTTCGGTCCCGATTCCGACCGGAATTTTTCCAAGAAAATTAACAAGAAAGCCAAACAGAAAGCGATGTTTATGGTTTTGTCCGATAAAGCCGCCAATAACGCGCTGGTTATTTTGGAAAAGCCGGTGTTGGAAAATTTCAAGACCAAAATTTTTAACGGAATTTTGAATAATTTGGAGTCCGCCTTCGCTAAGGCTTCCCCCTTTGCTAAAGCTACGGGGGACAAGTCGGCGGACAAGTCTGCCTTCGCTAAGGCTTCCTCCTCCGCTAAAGCTACGGGGGACAAGCCGGCGGACAAGGGAAAAATTAAGAATGGAAAAAAAAGAACGATTAAGAGAAGCATTCTTTTTATTAATGACGCCAAGGATTTAAAAGTTACTAATTCGGGAAGAAATTTGGCGGGAGTGAAAATAATCAATTTGGAAAATATCAATACTGTCGATTTGTTAAATTATAAGAATGTAATATTTACCGACGAGGCGGTTGATAAACTGGAAGAAATTTATAAATAGAAAGTATGTCTATATTTGGAAAAAATAAAATCAAAGAAGAAAAGAAAAAGGACGAAAATAAATCGGCGCCGGTTAGCGTTGCCAAGAAAGTGAAGCCAGCGGCAAAGAAAAGCATGAAAGACCTTTATGGTTCAGGCAAAGAAAAAGTTACGACTGCGCCGGCTGCCAAGCAGGAAGGAAAGCCGGAAGCCAAAAAAGATTCTTCATTTTCCAGCGCTTATCGCGTTTTATTGCGCCCGTTGGTCACGGAAAAGGGCAGCCATTTGGGAATCCAGAATAAATATTTGTTCGAAGTCGGTTATGATACCAATAAGATCGAAGTAGCCAAGGCGGTGGAAACCGTCTACGGCGTCAAACCGACCAAGGTGAATATCATCAAGCTGGCGGGAAAAGCGATGCGCCGGGGCAGAACCGTGGGTCGCCGCAAGAACTGGAAGAAGGCGATCGTCACCCTGCCGGCCGGAAAGACCATCCAGATTTACGAAGGAATATAAAACATAAAAGCATGAGAGCAGAGGAACATAAGAGCATGACTAAAATTTCAGAGTAAGCGTTGTTTCCGTCATGCTCGCATGCTCCAATGTTTTTCTGCTTAATGACATGGGAATTATCAAAGTAAAACCGAATACGGCGGCGAGAAGAGAATTTGTTTTTGACGATTTTGCCGATATCACTTCCACTCATCCGGAGAAAAGTTTGTTATTGCCGAAAAAGTCCACCGGCGGCCGCAATTTTCAGGGAAAGATTACCACGCGGCATAAAGGCGGCGGCGTGAAGCGCGCCATCAGAATCGTCGATTATAAGCGCGAAAAATACGATATTCCGGCGACGGTCAAGACGATCGAATACGATCCGGGCCGCGGCGCGAGGATCGCTTTGCTTTTCTACGCCGACGGCGAAAAAAGATATATTGTCGCGCCGGTCGGGCTGAAAGTCGGCGACAAAATTTCCAGTTCCCGGAAAAATATCGAGATAAAAACCGGTAATGCCATGCCGATCAAGTTCATTCCGGCGGGCGTCGCCGTTTCCAATGTGGAACTTTTTCCCGGCCAGGGCGGAAAGATCGCCCGCGGCGCCGGCAACTCCGTCATGGTGATGGGCGTGGAAGGCGATTTCGCCCAGTTAAGAATGCCGTCGAGTGAAATCCGTTTGGTCAATAAAGAATGTCTATGCATGATCGGTCAGGCCAGCAATCCCGATCATATGAATATCATTATCGGCGCGGCCGGCCGCCAGAGAAGATTGGGCATCCGCCCGACCGTCCGCGGTACCGCGATGAATCCGAACGATCACCCGCATGGCGGCGGCGAAGGCAAACAGCCGATCGGCTTGAAGCATCCGAAAACTCCGTGGGGCAAACCGGCCCTGGGCGTGCCGACCAGAAAGAAAAAATATTCCAGCAATTTAATTGTCCATCGGAGAAAGAAGAGAATAGAAAAATAAATCAAGCAGCAGGTAACAAGTAGCACGTAGCATTTTGATACAAATCAACATAGAAAGATCGAAATGCTACATGCTGCTTGATGCATGCTTTAAGAATATGTCCAGAAGTTTGAAAAAGGGTCCGTACGTGAACCCCCGAATAATCAAAAAGATCAAGGATCTCAAACCCGGCGATAAAACTATCATCAAAGTTTGGGATCGGGCTTGCACCGTTACTCCGGAAATGGTGGGATTTACGATTGGCGTGCATAACGGCAAACAGCACATACCGGTTTATATCATTGAAAATATGGTCGGTCATCGCTTGGGCGAATTCGCTTTAACCAGAAAATTCGTCGCTCACGGCGGCAAGATCGCCAAAGCGGAAGCGATGGAAGAAGCGGAAGCGGGGAAGCGCGCGGCGGAAGCCCCGGCCGCGGCGGCCAAAGCTCCGGCGGCGGGAGGGAAAAAATAAAAAACATAACACGAATACCACGAATTTTACGCGAATACAGCGAACCTCGCGAATCGAATAAAATTCGTATAAATGTTGGTGGTATTCGCGTAAAATTTGTAGTATTCGTGTTATATTTATATGGAGATAAAAGTTAAACTAAAATTCATCCGGATGTCTTCGAAAAAGCTGCGCTTGGTAGCCAACCTTATCCGCGGCGCGCAGGTTGATTCGGCTTTGAATCAGCTGCGTTTTGCCAATAAGAAAGCGGCCGAACCGATCGCTAAATTGTTGAAATCGGCCATTGCTTCCGCCAAGAACGATTTTGCTTTGGATGAACATAATTTATTCGTTAAAGAAATCAGAGTTGACGAAGGCGGCATGCTGAAGCGCTGGACGCCCAAGGCTCACGGCAGCGCCACTCCGATTCGCCGGCGGTTGAGCCATATCAGCATTATTCTGGGCGAAGTGAAAGCTTCCGGCATAACCGCGGCGAAGAAAAAAGAAGTCGAGGCTCCGATTTCCCTGGAAGAAATGGTCAAGGAAGGGGAGAAAGCCGCAAAATCTGATGTTAGGGATAAGACGGAGAAACCCGCCTTCGCTAAAGCTACGGCGGGCAAGGAAGGCGCCAGCAAGAAAGGCTTTGTCAATAAAATGTTTCAAAGAAAAAGCGGAAATGGCTAAAACATAAAAACATTAGAACATAAGAACATGTGATCAGGCTGTAGTAAAATATTCTTTCGAAATTGTTCACTGCATCATGCTCTCATGCTCCTATGCTCTAATGATTTAATGATTATGGGTAAGAAAGTAAATCCAAAAATATTCAGGATCGGAATCAATCGGACTTGGCCGTCCGTCTGGTTCGCGACCGGCCAGGATTATATCAAGAATACCAGGCAGGACGTGCAAGCGCGAAGATTTTTGATGAACGAATTGAAGGAAGCCGGAGTGGATAATATCCGGATTGAACGCGGCGTGAAGAAGGTTTCTTTCGATATCACCGCTTCCAAGCCCGGCGTCATCATCGGCCGCGGCGGCAATGGCATTGAAGATTTGAAGAAAAAAGTTCATAATAAATTTCTGAAGAATTTCCGTTTGAAAGAAATCAATATCAATATCAAAGAATGCGACCGGCCGAATTTAAGTTCCCAGATCGTCTTGCAGTCGATTATTGCCGATATTGAAAAGCGCATGCCTTTTAAGCGCACCATGAAGCAGGCGGTTTCCCGCGTGGAAAAAGCCGGCGGGTTGGGAGTCAAGGTGGTGGTCTCCGGCCGATTGAACGGCGCGGAAATCGCCCGCGAAGAAAAATTGGTTTCCGGAAAAATTCCTTTGCAGACTTTGCGAGCCGATATCGATTATTCGCGCGGCGCGGCCAAAACCACTTATGGAACCATTGGCGTTAAGGTTTGGATATATAAAGGGGAAGTTTTTGAAAAAGATATTAATAAAGACAAAGACGGACGAGGAGAAATTGTCGGCCGAAGAAAGTAAAAACAGTAATTCAGGTAACAAGTAGCAGGTAACATTTTTACTTAAAATATTTTATCGAAAAGTAATGCTACATGCTACTTGTTACCTGATATCCAATACTAATTATGTTGATGCCCAGAAAAACCAAATATCGCAAGTCCCATAAAGGAAAAAGAGGCGGCAAGGCCACTAGCGGCCTTTCGGTTAGCTTTGGCAGTTATGGCCTTAAGTCTTTGGAAAATTGCTGGGTAACAGCGAGACAGATCGAAGCGGCCCGCCGCGTCCTGACCAGATATATTAAAAAGGGCGGCAGAATTTTTTGCCGGATCTTCCCGGCCAAACCGGTAACCGCCAAGGGCGGCGAATTGCCGATGGGCAAGGGAAAAGGTTCGGTTGATCATTATGTTTGCAATGTGAAGCCGGGCATGGTGATGTTCGAAATCGAAGGCGTTACCGAAGCGGAAGCCAAGGAAGGGATGAAATTCGCCGGCGATAAATTACCGGTTAAATCGAGATTTGTCAAAGCGAATGAATAAAATCAGACAGCAGGTAACAAACAGCAGGTAACATTTTGATTCAAATATGCTTGATAAAATCGAAATGCTACATGCTGCTTGATGCATGTTTCATGAATATATGGAATTCAAAGAATTAGCGAAGAAAACTGAAAAGGAATTGCAAACCATCTTAGCCGAACAGCGGGAAAAATTAAGATTGGCGCGTTTTAAGGACGCCAACAAGCAATTGAAGAATGTCCGGGAAATCAGAGTGGCCAGAACCGTGATCGCCAATGTTTTAACGTTACTTAACAGGTAGCAGGTAACAGGTATCAAGTAACATTTATTGTTTAAAATGCCGCTTGCTATCTGATACCCGCTAACATGATTATATGAATCAGGAAAAAAAAATCAGCAAAAGAAAATTCGTCGGGATTGTGACTAGCGACAAAATGGATAAAACCATCTCGGTTCAGGTGATTACGCATAAGCGCGACCCGAAATACAAAAAAAATTATTTCATTTCCAAGAAATATAAGGTTCATGATGAGAAAAATCAATTCAAGGAAGGGGATAAGGTTGAATTCATCGAATGCCGCCCGCTAAGTCGCGATAAGAGATGGAGAGTTTTGCAAAATAAGTAGCAGGTAACAAGTAGCAAGTAACATTTCGCGGAGAAATTATTATAGCGGAGCAAAATGTCACATGTTACTTGATGCATGTTTAATGAAAATATGATTCAGGTTGGAACAAGATTGAGAGTAGCTGACAATACCGGCGCCAAAGAGGCGGAGTGTATCAGAGTCAATGGCACTTACGGCAAAAGATACGCTACTATCGGCGATATCATCACTTGCGCGGTCAAACAGGCGATTCCGCACGCGCCAGTCAAGAAGAGCGATGTTATCAAGGCGGTCGTGGTCAGAACCAAAAAAGAAATCAAAAGAAAGGACGGCACTTGTCTGCGCTTTGACGAGAATGCCTGCGTTGTCATCGACGATAAAGGCGAACCGAAAGGGACGAGAATTTTCGGTCCGATCGCCCGCGAAGTGAGAAGAAAAGGATTCGTGAAGATCGCTTCGCTGGCGCCGGAAGTGTTATAGCAGGTAGCAAGTAGCAGGTATCAGGTAACATAAAAAGAGAAATGTCCGAAAGAGATCAATGTTACATGCTACATGTTTAATGAATATTATGAAGATAAAAAAGAATGATCGCGTAAAAATAATGGCCGGCAAGGACAAGGGCAAGGAAGGAAAAGTCTTGCAGATTTTTGCTGATACCAATAAAGCCAGCATCGAGGGTTTGAATCTTTTGATCAAGCATTTGCGCCCGAGAAAGCAAGGCGAAAAAGGACAGCGGATTGAATTTCCCGCGCCGCTTTCGATTGCCAATCTGGCTCTGCTTTGCCCGAATTGCGGCAAAGCCACCCGCATCGGTTATCAGTTTGCGGAGGAAACGGTCGGGGAAGGGAAGAAGGTCAGAAAAAAAGTGAGAATATGCAAAAAGTGCAAGAAAGCGATTGAGTAAATGTCTCTACGAACTACGAATAAAAACGAATATACGAATTTCAAAAATTTAGGTGTTAGCCGGATGATTCGTATATTCGTAAATATTCGTAGTTCGTAGAGAATTCCAAATTATGCGTTTAAAAGAATACTACAAAAAAGAAATTCTGCCGGAATTGAAAAAACGGCTGAACATCAAGAACGATTTGGCCGCGCCCAGACTGGTGAAGGCGGTGCTTAATGTCGGTTTTGGCCGCAATAGCAAGGATAAAGAACTGATTAAATTTATCGAAGATAATTTAACGATCATCGCCGGGCAGAAGCCGATGCTGAATAAAGCCAAAAAAGCCGTTTCCGCTTTCAAGATTAAGGAAGGGATGATCATCGGCGCTTCGGTTACTTTACGCGGCCGGCGGATGTGGGATTTTGTCGAGAGATTGATCAACGTTTACTTACCCCGCGTCCGCGATTTCCGCGGCGTCAATCCGAAATCGATCGACCGCACCGGTTGCTTGACGATCGGCTTCAAGGATATTCTGCCTTTTGCCGAAATCGAAGTCCGTGATCTGGAAAAATTGCACGGCCTGGAAGTCTGTCTGGCGACCACCGCTAAAAATTCCCAAGAGGGATTGGAATTATTCCGCTTATTGAAATTTCCGTTAAGAAAAGAATAAACAAGCAGCAGGTAACAGGTAGCATGTAGCATTTTGATTCAAATAAGCTAAGTAAAATCGAAATGCTACATGCTACTTGATACATGTTTCATGAATAAAAATATATGGCGAGAACAGCCTTAATAGTCAAAGCGAAAAGAAAACCGAAATTTTCCACCCGGAAGATCAGGCGGTGCTGGCGCTGCGGCCGCAATC
>DATJQC010000015.1:0-19563 GCA_035506055.1 Candidatus Nanoarchaeia archaeon
AAAATGGACCGTTTTGAGCCTCTGGAAGACCGCTATTATATTAAAGAAGACGATGTCTTATTAATCGGCAGCGCCGAACACAGCCTGGGGCCGATCCATATGAATGAAACATTTGATGAAAATGAATTGCCCAAAAGATATCTCGGCTATTCCACCGCCTTCCGCCGCGAAGCCGGTTCATACGGCAAGGACACGGTCGGAATCTTGCGCCGCCATCAGTTCGATAAATTGGAAATGGAAATTTTTTCCACGGCCGAAAGGGGACAGCTGGAACAGGATTTTATCGTCGCTATCCAGGAATATCTGGTCAGCGCCCTGAAAATCCCTTATCAGGTCATCAAAGTCTGCACCGGCGATATGGGCAAGCCGGATTATCGGCAAATCGATATCGAATGCTATCTGCCCGGCCAGGGAAAATATCGCGAAACCCATACTTCCGATTATATGACCGATTACCAAGCGCGCCGCTTAAATATTAAATATAAAAATGCTGATGGCAAAAAAGAATTCGTCCACATGAACGATGCCACCGCTTTCGCCATCGGCCGCGCGCTGATCGCCATCATCGAAAATTACCAGCAAGCCGACGGCAACGTCGCGGTCCCCAAAGTATTGCAAAAGTATTTACCCGGCAAGTTAAAGATAATCAAAAAATAAATCTATGGTTCTATTCGGCGATTATCCGACAAAAAGACATCTGCCGATCGACTATCAC
Source organism: Candidatus Nanoarchaeia archaeon (assembly GCA_035506055.1). GTDB lineage: Bacteria > Patescibacteriota > Patescibacteriia > Patescibacteriales > WJLG01 > JAQTUZ01. The sequence continues at coordinate 716 of DATJQC010000015.1, forward strand.
GAAAAAAAACTGGAGAATCCTTTTTATCGAAGGCGGGAAAGGATAATTTCACTTGCCGGGGTCAAGGGCAAACTGATCTTATCGGCCAGCGCTATTTTTTTGCTTTTTATCATCTGGCTGATATTCATTTCCCCGTTCTGGGGCATAAGGAATATCGCTCTTAACGGCGTCGACCAAGCCTCGGCGGCGGACATCCGCGATCTGATCGGCGCGCAGCTGCAAACCCGGAGCTTTCTGATCTTACCGCAAAGCAACCTGCTTTTTTTCAGTGAAAAAAAAATCGCCGCCGTACTGCGGTCCAAATATCATTTTCAACAAATAATCATAAAAAAAAATTGGCCGAATTCGCTTTCGGTCACCATCGTGAACAAGCCTTTAATTTGCGTTTGGAATGAAGGGGATAAATATTATTACGCGGACACCGATGGTTACGCGGTTGAAGAAATAAACCCCCTTGATCTGAAAAATAATAAATATCCGCTGCTCGTCAATAATTCCTCGTTGCGGATGTACGGCAATCGCATCGCCGTCGATCCGAGTTATCTTAATTTTACCGCCGCGCTATATGATAAATTCAGTCAGGCGGCATTGGGAATCGATCTTGATCATTTTATCGTCGATGATGAAGTCGATACTGTCAAATTGGCAACCAAAGAAGGATTGACGATCGATTTCAACACCAAGGATGATATTGATAAACAATTAAGCAATCTATCGATCCTGAAGAACCAGAAACTGAAAGATCAATTTGCCAAAGAAAAGATGATCGATTTGCGCTTTGGCGATAAAATTTATTATCAATAATTTTAATCCTTGTCGGTTTGCTTGAGCTATTTCGAACTAATCGGCAAAATTTATTCCTATGAGCAACGAATCAACGGAAAAAATCTTCAAATTCGTCTTCTTCCTGGCGGTTTTAGTTTTCCTGGTACTGATCATCGGCATCTTTCTGTTGATTATCAAATTTCTGCTAAATTTCTTCCCCGAAATCCATCTTTTGGGCATTACCATGGTCAATCAATAACCTGCCAGTGAAACTTAAACAAAAGGCGATACTTTATACCTAAAACGGTTATTTAATCATTGTGAGTAATTATAGAGCTAAAAGAGCATTTTATAGCTAATTTTAGCTAAAATTTAATTAATTAGCTAATCAAATTTTGTAAATCAACTAATATTAATAAGCCGGTAAAAAATAATGATCTCGGGAAGACAAGAGAAAAAAAGTCGGGAAGTATTATCGCTAAGCTAAAATATTAATTAAATTTTTTCATCCGGGTCTAGGCGGGATATTGAACGAAAAAATAACGAAGTCTGAAAAGGCTCGTTTCCCAGGGATTACACTTCGCTTAATCTACATTATGCGAAGTATAATAGATATAAAAACGAGGGTGGAATTTTTTTTAAAAACCCCACCCTCTTGATAGTTGCCGCCATTCTCTATCGGTAAATAGCCGCTTTATAAAAAAGTTTTGTCCAATCCAGCTCTCCTTTTTTATCCGGCCACATTTCTACATCATATAATCTGATTCTATGCACTTTATATAACCCGTCATTTTTAGAATCAGGGAAAACGATATTTATTTCTTCACCGGGTTTGGGAAGATTATCAATGTCTACCCGATAATCAATGCCAAGCCCCGTAAATTTTACCGAGATTATCGATCGAGCATTGGCGCTGACCAGGGGTTCCCACCTCCCCTTTCCGCATTCGCAGGGAAGCATCTCCTTCCCTGCTTCGAATCTCCAAAATTCATTATGATCGCTGCTGCAAACGTAACAAGCGCTTATTGCGGCCTTCATGATTAACTCACTTTCTATTATGTTAAAGTACGGATTAGTCGAAGTTTGATATTATAATTTTTTAATCATCAAGTCAATAGCAGGTATAAAAAGCATGTGTTATAATAATTTTATAATCCCCTAACTTCGCTTAATATGGCTATGCAAAATAAACCGGTTATCAAATATCTCAACGACTTCCTGGATTATCTGGAAATTGAAAAAGGCTTGTCAGCCAAGACCCAGGAGAACTATTCCCGATTCTTGCAGAAGTTTTTTAAATGGCTGGAGGCTAATGATCTGGGCTCGCTATCCCCTGCTCGACTGACCGCCGACCATGTTTGGAAGTACCGGGTTTTCTTATCTCGTCATATCGATCCGCATAAGAAGGTCGGTTTGAAAAAATCCACGCAGAATTATTACCTGATCGCTTTGCGAAGCTTCCTGGATTTTTTTGTAGAAAAGAATATTGCCAGCTTGCCGCCGTCGAAAATCAAACTGGCCAAGGACAAATCCGATCATGCCGTTAAATTCCTCAATCTGGGACAAATCGAACGGCTTCTGGAAGGTCCGGACACCGGCAACATCATCGGCCTGCGCGACCGGGCGATCTTGGAATCATTCTTTTCCACTGGCTTGCGCATCTCGGAATTATCATCGCTAAATCGCGATCAGCTGCGGATAAAAAAAGATACTAAAGAAATCGAGATCGCTGTCGTCGGCAAAGGCTCGAAAGTCCGCACGGTTTATTTTTCCATCCGCGCCGTTAACGCCTTAAGAAATTATCTGTCCAAACGAACGGATTTGGACGAGGCTTTGTTTGTTAATTTCGGCGCTGGAAAGAAACGCGACGACGGTTCATGGCGGCTTTCTAATCGCGCCATCGAAAATATCGTCAAAAAATATGTCTTAATCGCCGGTTTGCCAATAATGGCCACGCCTCATACTCTGCGCCATTCTTTTGCCACCGATCTGCTCTCTCATGGCGTTGACTTAAGATTAGTCCAAGAATTTCTCGGCCATCGGAACATCGCCACCACTCAAATCTATACCCACATCACTAATAAACAATTGCGCGATGTCCATCGCCAGATGCACGGCGGCAAAGATCTTAAAAAGCAATGAAATCACCCATATTGATTATTTATCGAGCAATTGCTACACTATCTAATTCTGGAGAAACCATAATTCAACGATAAAAGGAGGCTGGAATGCTCTCTTACATTAAAAATCTCTGCTTAATTTTTGCTGTTGATTTGCTCGCCATCGTGTATATCGGCCTTATCGGAACAATCGTCGGCGCAATAACGGGGAAAAAAAATTATCATTTTTTTCTGCGTCATGCCGCCAAAATCGTAAGCGATCATATCAAAGAAGAAGATTAATAATTCTTACCGGGCTTGAGCGATTTGGCGAGACACAAAAAGGATGCGCGATCACGCATCCTTTATTATTTTTCAAAAAATTATGATACTTGATACCTGCCGCCTGATTTCTGTTTATTGCGGCAGATATTCCAGCGGATTGACCGGCACGCCGTCCGCTCTGACTTCGAAATGAAGATGCGGGCCGGTGGTGAACGGGCCGGAACCCATCGTGCCCGGGGTGCCGCCGCTTAAGCCGATCGCTTCTCCCTGTGTTACATAATCATCGGCTTTAACGAAAATCTTGGAAACATGGCCGTAGACGGTGGAAATCCCGTTGGCATGGATAATCATAATATAGGCGTAAGCCGTGCCGTTCATTTGCGCGTGCGCCACATAACCGGATTCGGCCGCGTCCACTTCCGTCCCCTGTGCGGCCCGGATGTCCACGCCCGGATGTTCGAACAAATAACGGAAGGGATAATCCGGATCGTGAAAATAAGTGGAAATATAATTTTTCGGCACCGGCCAAATCATCCCATTGTCATTGACTTGTAAATTGCTGTTCTTCAGAGCCGCCAATTTTTCCCGGACGGTTTTTTCCAAATTGGTAATTTCATTATTGGCCTGATCCTGCTGTTCCTTCAATTGTTCGACCAAGCCGGTGTATTTAGCCTGTGAATTCTGCGTTTCCGCCAGCACATCGGCCTTGTCTTGTTTGTCGCTTTCCAGCGCTTCTTTGTTTTGTTCCAGACTGACGACCAAAGTCTGCAAATCAGCGTTCTTTTGCGCCAATTCGGCTTTATTTTTTTCCAAATCCGCTTCATCGTTTTTCAAGCTCGTCAAACTATCGGACATCCCCTTATTCACGTCTTCCAAATTTTTTACCCGATTAAGAAAATCAGCCAGCGAATCATTCATCAGCAAAACTTCCAGCGCGCTGACATCTTTTTCTTTATAAATCAGATTCAAAGTTGTGGCAATATCGTCCTTTTCCTTATCGATGGCCGCCTGTTTATTTTCCAGATCGATATTCAGCTGTTTCATCTCTAAATTAGTCTGATCGATCTGGCTTTGCGTGCTTTCCAAATCTAATTCCGCCGCCGCGATCCGGTTATCTAAAATAGCCATCTCCCCTTGCAAAGTATCGGCCTGGGCCTGGGCCGCCGCGATATTCGCGGCATATTGCGCTTTTTGCTGTTCAATCTGTTTCATCTTGTCCTGGTTGTCTTTGATTTGCTGATTAAGCTGCTGGATTTCCTGATTAGTCTGATCATCGGTCATGCTGCGCGCCACGCCCGAAGTATTAAGCGCGAATCCCAAAACGCACAATATTGCCAGAAATAATTTGATTTTTTTACTATTCATATTTTTAGTTTAGCACACAATTATACAATATTCAATATATAATTAAAATATATTTTATCAATCTGGTCAAATCGGCTTGACAACCCGCTCCCCCGTTGTTATACTATTAACACGTGAATGAATCATTGCCAATGGTTCATTTATTTTTAATGATTTCAGCCAGAGGATGATCACCCCTTGGGCGACATTTATTTTTTTTTAATAATGATTAATTTATTAAATAATGCGAGTTACGCGTTGTGCGTTACGCGTTATGCGATTTAAATATGTCTCACAAGAAAGCAGCCGGCGTCACCAGATTGGGCCGCGATTCGGCTTCCCAGCGCCTGGGAGTTAAATTAAGCGACGGGCAATACGCCAAGTCCGGCAATATCATTATCCGCCAGCGCGGCACGCAATATTATGCCGGCCAGAATGTCAAGATGGGCGTAGACCACACCTTGTTCGCGATCACCAATGGCCTGGTTAAATTTACCAACAAGATCATGAAGAAATTCGATAATCGCACGGCTCGAGTGAAAGTTGTTAACGTGGTTCCGACTCTAACTAAGGAAGTCAAGACAAAGAAAGAATAATATTTCTCCATATAAAAACAATCCTGAATCAACGGGATTGTTTTTTGTTGGCAAACCAAAGTAAGCAATTTAGTCATCGTAATCTCTCTCGCCAAATACTGCTAACTTCCGTCTGCGTATCGATTGTTCGGCAGCTTCGTCTTCCGCCTTTTTTTCGAGTTTCTTGGCCAAATTCGCATTTTCCGGAGTAAATCCGTGCTCTTTTAAACACTGATTCAAAGTAAATTTTCTTCCGGAAAGAAGATAGTTGGCAGTCTCCTTGCTTCCTAATTGACCACCGAGATCGTGATCGGTTTCTTGAAAACCGCAATATTTACAGCGCATGCCATCAGCCATAAACCCTCCTTTAATGAACGTTATTTTAAAATAATCTTATTACTTTTATTATTTTTAGTCAAGCAAACCTTAATGAATTAGACGAACAAATGCGATCTCGGCCAAGAAAAAATAAACCTTAAAATAAAAAAGCTGCTCCTATCCGCGGGGCAGCTTTTAGTTTGGGGAAGTTTGTTTTTTAGAAGACCAGTTCTTTGAGTTCTATTCCGCTAGTATCTCCGAGCGAGAATGAGTTTAAGATACTGGTCAAATCAACTTCTTCTCCGGAAGACTCTCTGATATCCGGTTCGCGATACGGCCTACCGTCGTCATGAGCGTCCTTTTTTTTACTCAACCTATCCTCCTTTTTCGTGGCAGAAGTTCTTGGCCTTAGTCAACTAACAGATCTCCTCCCTTGATTTAGGCCTATGTTAAAATGTACATATTATTTTTTACTCCTTTTATTTTTTAATGTCAAACAGGTTTTGATGAATTCCACGAATAGCGGATGCGGCGCGAGCGGCCGGGAAATATATTCGGGATGGAATTGGGTGCCGATGAAAAACGGATGATCGGTGATTTCCACCGCCTCGACGATCATGCCGTCCGGCGAAGTGCCGGCCACGCGCAAGCCTTTTTTCTCCATCAGCTCGCGATATTCATTATTGTATTCATAACGGTGGCGATGGCGCTCGATCACAATATCGTCTTTCTTCTTATCAACCTGATAAGCCTGATACAGATGCGTGCCCGGTTTGATCTTGCACGGCCAGCCGCCCAAACGGATCGTGCCGCCATATTGTTTTTGAGCGATTAATTCCGCTTGGCCCGGCATAATATGGATCACCGGATGTTTGGTCTGCGGATTTACTTCGGCCGAATTAGCGTCTTTGAAATTCAAAACATTGCGGGCGAATTCGATCACGGCCATCTGCATACCATAGCACAAACCAAAATATGGTTTTTTATTTTTTCGGCAATATTCGATCGTGGCAATTTTTCCTTCCGCGCCTCTAGAGCCCCAGCCTTGCGGCACGATAATGCCATCGTATTTTTTCAAGGAAGCTGTGCCGTTTTTTTCCATATCATCAGTATTGATCCAGGTGAGCTTGGCTTTGCAATCATTAAAAGTCGCGGCGTGTTTTAGGGCTTCGATCACGGAGATATAAGAATCAGCCAGGCAGAATTCTCCGGAAGTGAAATATTTGCCGACAATTCCGATCTCCACTTCTTTCTTGGCGTTTTTTCTTTTAGCCACCATTTCCGTCCAGGCTCTTAAATCATCTTTCTTTTTTTTCAAACCGAATTTTTCCAAAATCCGGTCGCCCAAATTATCTTTTTCAAAATTTAGCGGCACATCGTAAATCGAATCGATGTCCGGCGCGGAAATGACGTCTTCCGGCGCGATGCCGCAATTAATGGCGATCTTGGCGCGACGCGGCTCATCGACCGGCACTTCAGCGCGGGCGACGATAAAATTCGGCTGGATGCCGGCGGCGTTGAGCGAATGGATGGCGTATTGCGTCGGTTTGGTTTTCATTTCGCCTAATTTGCTCGGAATCGGCAAAAAAGAAACCATCACGAATAAAACATTTTCCGGATTATATAATTTCATCATTCTGGCCGCTTCCAAGAAAAGAAGATTCTGATATTCGCCGACCGTGCCGCCGATTTCCACGACCATGATTTCCGCGCCGGTCTTGTCCACCGCGCGCTGAATCCGCTCGATTACTTCCATAGGAATATGCGGCACGACTTCGACGCATTTGCCGCCGTACTCCAAATTGCGTTCTTTCTGAATGACCGAGAGATAAACCCGGCCGGTGGTCATATAATTTTCCCGATAAATATTCTTGTTCAAAAATCTTTCATAATTGCCCACATCCTGATCAGTCTCGTCGCCGTCATCGGTGACAAAAACTTCGCCGTGTTCCACCGGATTCATCGTCCCGGCGTCAACATTGATATACGGATCGATCTTGATCGCCGAAACGTTAAAACCCTTGCTCTGTAAAATCGTGGCGATCGAAGCGCAAGTAATCCCCTTGCCCACGCCGGACATCACGCCGCCGACGACAAAAATGTATTTGGTTTTGTCTTGCTTGATTTTATCAACCATATTTACATCAAATAAAAATTAAAAAATAAAAAAGAAAAATTAAGCAATGAATTGTTTAAAACCAGTTAACTTTGCATTTTTTATTTTTTCTCTTTTATTTTTTATTTAATAAAATTTCTACTGCCGTGTCCAATTGCGGGTCCTGGCCGGCATTGATCGCCGCGTCGGAAGTGGTGGCGATGATATCGGGCGTAATCCCCTGATCATTGATGGAGTAACCTTTGGGCGTGAACCACTTAGCCACCGTAACTTTGAGCAGCGATCCGTCGCTCAAAGTTTCCAAGGACTGCACCGAGCCTTTGCCGAAAGTTTTTTCGCCGACGATTTTGGCCAAACCGTAATCTTTCAAAGCGCCGGACAAAATTTCCGAGGCCGAAGCCGAACCGCCGTCGACCAAAACTACTGTGGGGAATTTATTAAGCTGCTGCACTCCGGAAGAATCATATTGGTTATTTTCCGCCGGATCGGTGGATTTTTCGCTGACTACCAACTTTCCCGAAGGCACCCACCAAGACGCCAAACTGACCGCGGAATCGAGGAAGCCGCCCGGATTATCGCGCAGGTCGATCACCAGGCCTTTTGGCCTATCCTTAACCGCTTCGGCGACCGCGGCGCTGAACAGGCTCGTGGTATCTTCATTAAAATTGGAAACGGTGATGACGAAAATTCCGTCAGGCCGCAATTCGGTCTTGACGCTTTTGACATAAATCGTGTCGCGCGTAATGATAAAATCTTTGGTCTCTTTGAATCCCTGGCGGAAAATAGTCAGAGTGACTTTCGTGCCTTTCGGGCCCCTGATCTGTTCAACCGCCTGATCGATCGTCATATTCAAAGTCGATGAGCCGTTAATGGAAATGATCTTGTCGCCCGCTTTGATACCGGCTTTTTCCGCCGGCATTCCGGATAGCGGAGCGATGATGGTGATCGTGTTGTCGCGCATACCGACTTCCGCGCCGATGCCCTCGAAGGTTCCGGAAAGATCGTTGTTAAAAGTCTGCGAATCCTGGGGATTGAAAAAAACCGTATAAGGATCGCCCAAAGACGCGGCCAGGCCGGAAAGCGAACCGTAGAACATCTTCTTCTCATTTATCTTATCCTTATCGACATATTTGCTCATCAAATCATCCCAAACTTCCCAATACAGATTAAAATCCACGTCCCGCGACAAACGGCCGCCCGTATCGGTGCCGTATTTACCGGTAACCTTGCCGAGATAAACCGATTCTTTATTCGCCAGCGAGGCGATGACTTTATTCTTGCCGGCCAGATACGTTCCCGCGGCGAACGAAAGCAGCATCAGCGCTAAAACCAATACGATTAAGCTCGCCCGCCGGACAAAATGATGTTCACCGGTCAATTCGCCATCGGCCTGTTTTTTGTGAAAAAAATTAAACATTTATTTTTCAAATTAAACCGGGGCTGATTAAAAATCGCGTCAGCGCCAAGATTATTATTTTCTTAAGATTATTGAGTCATGCGGCAGTCTCGCGTACAGCGGACTGCCGCTAATCGGCGAAATAACCAGCGCCGCCTTTGAATTATTATTTTCTCAAAATTTTTATTTTATCAACGTCTCGCAAATCGATCAATTTCGACGGCCGGCCTTTTATCGTTCCGGCATCGATCACCAGATCCGGCCGATTTTTTTTAAAATATTTTTTCAGTCCGCTGACGCGCTCAAGATGCGGCTGGCCGCTTAAGTTCAGGCTGGTGGAGACGACCGGCGCGCCCAGTTCTTTAATCATTTTAGTAAGAAATCCGCTCTTTGGCAAACGCACGGCCACGCTGGACAATCTGCCGGAAACATAGCCTGGCAAATTTGATTTTTTATTTAAAATTACGGAAACTTTTCCCGGCCAAATTTTCCGCAAATAAGCCAGCTGTTTTTTGTCCACCTTGAAATATTTTCGCAACATCTTGAAATCAGAAATTAAAACCAGCAGCGGTTTTTTCTTTTCTCGTTTTTTTATCCGATAAATTTTATTAATTGCTTTTTTATCAGTCGCCAAACAGCCCAAACCATAGATCGTATCGGTCGGATAAACGATCACTTTTCCTTTTTTCAAAAAATCGACGATTAAGCCGATTTCTTGAGCGGAAAATTTATTAATTTTTATTTTAAAATATTGCACTTTAATTCTAAAGAATTGATTGGATATTTTTCAAGCTTCCCGAAATCAACGGCATTAAAATTTTGGCAACATCCAAAAGCCAAGGCGCGATTTTGGAAGTCAGAAGCCAGTTGCCGACCATCGTGCCGGCCGGAGCGTATTTGGCCGCGACATAAATCAATAAGCCCAGAACAATCGCGCCAACCAAGAGATACAAAATTCCGCCGGCTAAGCGGTTGATCGATTTCATAAACGGAATAATTGCCAGGATATTGTAAGTTTTGTCCAAAATGATGAATAAAAGATGAATCAGCCAGGCCGAAACAATAAAAATAATGATAAAGGAAGCTACTTTGCCGATGTTGTCATAACCGCCGTACCAGGTTTTCGTTGCCGCGAATAAAGCCAGATAAAAATGGCTGGCGAAAAAAGCGCCGCCGATTATTCCCAAAAACGCGCCGACCGCTTTGATCAAGCCGGTCGTCAATCCTCGCAAAGCGCAAAGGCCGAGAATCACTATTAAAATAATGTCAAAATTGGACATAAATCATCAGAACATAAGAGCATAAAATCATGAAATCAAATATCATGATAACCCTGCTCCGATATTTAATTAACACTTTATATTATACCACTCGAAATTTTATTAAACCAGGTGCGGAAATTCGTCCCACCCTCCTTTATAAGGATGAGTTTGGGGGTAGTTAAATTCTCGGAAAAAGCGATTCGCCTTTTTTGATTTGCGTTTCCGAAAATTGCTTGATGATTTTTTCCGCGGTCGTCGGCAGAAACGGCGAGAGCAGATAAGCGATATTCAGAATTTCCTGGACGATCGGCTCCAAAACTTTTTTGATTTCCGCCTTGTCTTCCATCTTCCAGGGTTTTCTGTCGGTCAAAATCACATCGCACTCGGTAATTTTTTTCCACAAAACGCCAAGTGCTTCGTCAAACGCGTATTCCTTCATCTTCAAACTGAAATCCAAATATAATTTACCAAAACCGACATCCCCTTCCTGCACAACTTCATCATTGATATTAACCGTCATATCATCGGGGTCTTTCAAATTTGTTTCAATCAGATTTTTTTCGAGCAGCGTGGAAACGCGCGCGGCCAAATTGCCGATGCCGTTAGCCAAATCGGCGGTATAAAGCAGATCCATTTTTTCCATCGAGAAATCGCTATCGGCAAAAGGTTTTATTTCCTTGAGTAAAAAATATCTCGTGGCGTCGATGCCGTATTTATTGATTAGTTCAACCGGATTGACGACATTGCCCAAAGACTTGGACATTTTTTGACCGTTGGCGGTGATGAAACCGAAAACCAAAACCTGTTTGGAATTCGGCAAACCCGCCGACATCAACATCGCTTGCCACATCGCGGTCTGCTGTCTTAAATTATCCTTCCCGCAAACCTGCACTCCCGGCCAAAAATCATCAAATAAATTCCCCTCTTGAGAGGGGTGTCTCGCCCCTGGCGAGACGGGGTGTGTTACCGTTGGCCATCCCAAACAACTAATATAATTCACAAGCGCATCAAACCATACATACATAACCTGGCTATCATCATTGGGCACTGGAATCCCCCAGGGCATCTTGGCCGCCAATCTCGAAATAGAAAAATCCTGCAATCCCCTTTCCACGAAAGTTCTGATCTCATTAAAACGCCAATCCGGTTTCACGAAATCCGGATTATTTTTATAAAAATCCAACAGCGGTTGCTGATATTTGGAAAACTTGAAGAAATAATTTTCCTCTTCGATCTCTTGCAACGGTTTGCCAGGATGGAATTCACAGCAGCCGTTCACTAATTCGGAATCGGTCTTTTCCAGCTCACAGCCGACGCAGTATTTAATTTTATAATTTTTTTTATAGATATCACCGTTTTTTTCGCAAAGTTTCCAAAAAGCCTGCGCCGCTTGAATATGCTTTTCATCAGTCGTCCGGATAAAATTAGTCACACTCAAATTCAACAACTCCTTCAGGCTGCGGAATTTCGCCGCATATTCGTCGCAATAAGTCTGCGGATCCAGTCCCGCTTCCTTAGCTTTCTCATAAATCTTCTGACCGTGCTCGTCCGTGCCGGTATTAAAAAAAACTTCGTTCCCTAAAAGCCTTTGCCATCTGGCAATTACATCGGCCTTGATAATTTCCGCCGCAAACCCGATATGCGGATCAGCATTGACGTACGGAAGTGTGGTGGTGATATAAAACTTGGACATGAATAAAGAAGGTTATAAATCAAATACATCTTTTACTATTTTTGCAAAAACCGCATCAGTTTTAGCTATTTCAGACCGGGACATTAAAAAATCATAATTTTTTTTAGCGGCGGCGGCAACAAAATCGTTTGATAAATTATATTTTTCCTTAAATTTAAAAGCATCATGAGGTTCGCGACGAGACAAGAGGCTGCAAAAACCCAATTCCATGGAATTTTTAATTTCCTCGGATTGCCTAAACTCTTCCGAAAGCGCAAATAGCTTATTATAAGTTTCATCGGATAAATCGCCAGTGGATAAATTAGCAATGCATTCTTTCTCGGTTTGCTCTTGTTCTTTTTTTTCTAAAGCGTCCCAGCGCGAATTTTCAATTGAATTATTCATATTTTTTGGTTCCGTCGCAGTCTCCGCCTGCTTCGACAAGCCCAGGACGGGTCGGGACTGCGACGAGATTAATTATTTTTTCAACTTTTTTACTTCTTTCTTGACTTCCTTGATGTGTTTTTCGATTGGCAGATGTTCGGGCGTCGTGCCGCCGATATCTTTGATGGTCTGGCGAACTTTGCCGCCGACCATAAAATGCGTGTTGGCTGCTGCAGCATCGCCACTGATTTTATCCTTTTGAATTTTATCGTCCGTCTGTGTAATACGAAATAAATTGGCTGCCAGTTCGGAAGAACCGGCTCGATCAAGCAATTCTCCCTTCTTGATATTCTTTTTATTTTCCACATCGGACAAACGCATTCCGTATAAACCGAGATAGCCGGCGTCATTGAAACTGCCGAATTTGGTAACACCGGCACGCTTGGCCGTGCTCATCAATTTTTTATTATGATCGGCAACCTCTTTTCTAATAAACAATCTTTTCTCGTCGGCGGATAATTGATCAAATATTTCTTGTTTTCTGGTTTGAATCGCAAAATAAGTTTGGGCCAACGCGATCTCCGATTTATTCGGGTCGCCGTTCTGAGCGATCAGATAACAAGCGTATCTGTCTAACTTGTTATCCACAACCTTTCTAACTGAATTTAAGCCAATTTTTACCATTTTAACCGTACGGTTAAAATGGTCATCTACATTCTGCCCGCTATTCATACAAGCTTGAACTGCGCGAGCAATTACATCTTCGGCTTTTTGCCAATTTGGATAACCAAGCAGCGGCATTAATTCGCGCGCCTCCCAATACTCCACGCCATTTTTGTCGACTTTCTTGATGTCCTCGAAATTTTTTAAAGGACCGGATAAAATTATTCCCTCCGGCATAATTTTAATGATTATTTAAATTAAATTTTCTTCAATCCTTCCGCGAAAGCGGCGGCGTCAGATAAATCTTTTTCGTTCGGCCGGCCTTTGGCTAAGCCGCCGAAAATCTTGAACGGACCAAAGGTGTCAAAGCCGCGGCAGCCGAATTCACCGACTAAAGAAAAATTCTTTGATTTTAATTGGGAAATGAATTTTTTACCGGCTCCACCGCTGGGCGCACCGTGCGTGAAAAATATAAAAGCCTTCTTTCCATCCTGCACTGGCAGGCTATCGACAAATTTCAAGATCGAAGCGTGAAATTTACTAAAATATATTCCCGAACCAAAGCCGATCAGATCGTAATTCGCCAAATCTTCCGGTTTTACTTCGTCCGGTTTTTTCAAGTCTGCATCTAAAATTTCGCCAATCTTTTTGGCGATCTTTTCCGTGTTGCCGTGATGGATCGATTGGTAGATGATTAAAGTTTTCATAAATTATTCAAATTCGATTATTTTAAAACCTTTAGCTTGAATTTCTTTGACTGGCCAAAATTTGAGCGGATTTTTGACCGACGGCTCAACCCGCATTACTTTAAATTCTTTAACGCGACCGGTATATTCCTTTATTTCAGGATCCCATTCGCGCGCCAAGACAATATCGCCGACCTCCAAATCAAAATCATTCAAGCGCAATTCTAACTTTCTTTTGCCAGAAGAGAATTGGTCAAAGGTTTCCGGCCACCATTTTTTTTCAACTTTCCTCATACAAAATTTTTTAATTTTTCCTTTTTATTTTTTAATTGCTTTATCCGACAATCACCACGAACTCCCCTCTTTGGTCGTCGGGCGTCGCGGTTATTTGCGCAATAATATTATCAATATCGCCGCGGTAAACCGTTTCATGCATCTTGGAGATTTCGCGGGCGACAACGACGCTTTCCAGATTTTTCTTTTTATTTTTAAGATCTTCTTCGTCGGAAATACTCGCGCTTTCTTTGGCCGCTTTTAATTCATTTAAAAATTTAACAATTCGATGCTTGGATTCGTAAACCACCACCGGATATTCGCTCTCTAAAATTCTTCTGATAAAAGTCTGCCGGCCCTTTTTGTGCGGCGGAAAACCCATGAAAATAAATTTATCAGTCGGGATTCCGGAAATCGATAACGCCGCCGTCACTGCCGAAGGCCCGGGCACGGATTCGATTTTCATATCTTCGCCGAAATGCTCCAAAACTTTCTCCACCAAAACTCCGCCCGGATCGGAAATTCCCGGCGTGCCGGCATCGGTTATTAAAGCCAGATTCTTCCCCTGCTCCAATAATTTGATGATCTGATCGACTTTGATGTCATCGGAATGCTGATGATAAGAAATGCACGGCGTCTTGATATTGTAATGATCCAATAAAACGCGGCTCGTCCGGGTGTCTTCGCATAAAATAAAATCCACCTCGCCAAGAATGCGGATCGCTCTCATACTGATATCTTCTAAGTTCCCTATCGGAGTTCCGACAATATAAAGCATATTTAATTACAGATTAGAAATTACGAATTACAAATTTTTTTTACTAATTTGTAATTCATAATTTGTAATTTTTAATTCTATTCTATATCCTCTTTACGTTCTCTGACGTACCTCGTCCATTGTTCGGCGATTTCGACGAAAACTTTGAACGGCGCTTCGATGACGAAATCCATAATGAAAATAAAGACGTTGATTTTGGAAAATTTCTGGGAAAGCCATTTGCCGACCGCGGCGATGGGGATGAAGAAAAAATCGAGCACGAAATTTACCAGATTTTCTTTTTCTTCGACGACGATCAATTGCTGGACGCTTTTGCGGATGCGGATCGTGAAGAAACTGACGAAGGCCAAGAAAAACAGGAAAATAGTGATGCTGACCCAAGTGAAATGGATTTTATCCAGTATCCAGATGACCGCGCCGAAAGAGATCAAAAAAGTCAACGAATAAAGCAAGCTGAAAATAAAACTGATAGCGCTGTTGCGGCTGGCTGGCTTGCGCAAGATGATCGGCTCACGGCGGTTTTTTTCTTCGAAGGTGATTTCCTCGACGCCAGAAACGACGCGCTTGTTATTTTCATCCGAAGAAACCCTGGTGAACATTATCGCCACCAGCAGCAAAAACGGCGGAAAAAGAATATTGACCGCCAAAGAATAGAAATTAAGCGGTTCGCCCAGATACTTGGTCGCCGGAACTTCCAGCAAAACCGCGAAAATCGTCTTGGTCAGGAAAATATAAATGATGCTATTGATGCCGGCGCGCCAGAGACGGGCCTTGGTTTGGTTGAATTTTTTCTGGAAATTGCTCTTCACCAGATCGGAAAAGACTTGCGGCTTGTTCTTGATCGTTTCATAAAGCCCGGCCGGATCTTCCTTGATCATATCGGTGAGGATGGAATAAAAAACCGTGTACTTGTTGGTAATCTTATCCAGCTGCTTGACCAGCGGATGATCCAGCTGCTGCTCGATCGCGGCGCGCAAAGGCAGGATGCTGGCCGCGATTTTGGCGGTCGTTTCTTCCGTCGGATTCCACCAATCGGAATTATAATATTTAAAAAGGATGAAGGAGAGCATCGAGCGGTCGAATTTCAAATAAGTCCGGTAAATGGAAAGATAAATCTGGATCGGCAGGTCTTTTTCATAAACGGCAAAATTGACCGGCAGCTTGATCAACTTGACCAGATATTCATACATATTGCTGATTACCATTTCTTTGGCCCGATCGATTTCGAGAATCGATTCGATTTCCGAGGCGGCAATGCCGATCAGCCAGTCGCCCAGTTCCCTTTTTTCTTTAGTGACCAGTTTGGCCACTTGCGCGGTAATGCCGTGCGGCATGGCTAATTCGCGCAGGCGCAGATGTTTTTCCAAAATCGCCTTAACTTCATCGATCTTGCCTTCGGAAATCTTGTCATTGGCGAGATAGCCGGCGCGGATCAGCTCGGTGAGCAGATTGCGCGAAGCTTCTTCGGTATTGGCCAATTTGATCGCTCCTTCGATCACCACTTGCCGCTTCAAAATCCGCGCCACCGCGTTTTTCCGGTGCAGATGCTCTTCGTTGTAATCGACATAGTTGCGGATCTTTTCATAATAAAAAGCGACCTTGGAAATCAACGCCGAAACTTTTATCTTGGCCTCGCCCTCGTTCTCCGCCACTTCTTTGTTTTGCTCGCGATAAACAGTCTGAAAAAGTTTTCGCGTCCCGAGCGCGACGGTGAGCGTTTCATTTTTCTTTTTGGTTAAATGCGGGCTGACCATACCTAAAAAATTAAAAAATAAAATTTATAGATTAAAAATCGGCGATATCGCGACTTACATCAAAAAATCGCCTACTTTGGAGATTATTTCGCCTCAATTTTAAATTATAATTATGTTTCTATTTTACCTTATTTTAAGGATAAAATCAAATAAAAAACCCGAAGACAATCTTCGAGCTTAATACTCCCCCTTAGGTTGCAAATTTTATTTCAAACTGAAATTCTTGATCAATTGCCGCTTCATGGCGTCCGACCATTTGTCTTTCCAATCCTTCGGCGCCGCAGCCCAAAAAATCATATTATAAATTTTTCCATTTTTTTCTCCGACTTTTACCATGCTCGCCCGTTCGGCTCCGCTCAAATTATCATAAGCGGCCTGGTCGTAAATCCGGACAATGATCGGCTCGGCATAGCCCGCCACTTTCTCGGGATAATCGGCATCGGCGGTCGGCACGAAAATATCCAAATCGGTATAAGCGGGAAATGTGTCGCGCTCGAATTGGTAATACTGGAACTCCCTGGGCAGCGACAGATTAAAACCCAGATAGGCGTCGCTGTAAGGATAAAATCCCTGTTTGTCCAGCTGATCCATCATTACCTGTTTGCCGCAGCCGGTTAAAATAAAAATGAAAATTAAAAAAGAAAAAGGAAAAAATATTTTTTTCATAATGCCGCTAATGGTAAAATTTTAATAAATGCCAATTTAGCAATTATCGCGCAAAAAATCAAGCTGTGCCGGCTTGATTTTAAATTTGAGCTTAAAATTTAATATATTTATCAAGAATATTTTTCAGACGAGAAAGTTTATAGGCGCTGTAAAAAAAGACGTAGGCGATGATCACGGCCATCAAGCCCATTATCAGCTGCAGCATGAAATTAGTCCAGACGATCAGCACCGCGAGAATCAGCAGGATTATTCCGTTGATCACCAAAACCCTTACCAGCCGATTGATTTTTTTGTCCACCGCCGTTGAAATTTTATCCATATTTTTTCGCTCCGCCCTGATAATGTCAAGACGGATTAATTTGAATTATTTATTTTTTTAAAATTATACCATATTGGCAGCTGGTCGGCAAATAAACCTAATTTAATCATAATTTCCGGTCTTATTCACGGCTTGTTTCCTGCCATATTGACTTTTTACTAATTTTATGCTATTATTATTTGAATTTGTTCTTTTCATTTTTATCACTGAAATTCCAATTTTTCACCATAAACCAGGAGGTTTTAGATGATCAAGCGCGCTTTTCTGCACTTTGGTCCGCATTTTGAAGAAGTTATGTCTTTTCTGCTTTTTCTCATCCGCGGCGGAGAAAAATATCCGCACCTCGCCAATTGCGAGCTAAGATTTTTGCCCAATCCCACCGAAATCCCCTACCTGCCCGAAGGAATGAAATTTTCCGAATGCCTCTTTATCGGCATTGGCAAAGAGCTGACGCGTGATCTGATTGCCGCCGGCGTTCCGGCCGATCAAATCATCGATGAACACAAAGGCACGGGACGAGACGAAGATTCATCCTTCCGCAAGCTGATCAAATTACTTGGTCTGGGCGAGGACAAATATCTTTCCCGCTGGGCCGACGCGCTGGGCTTGAAAGATTCGGGCAAGGGCGGCGATAACTTTACCGTCTACCGCGCCCTGTCCGCGATTTATTCCGCGGAACGGGAAAATTGCAGTTGCGAAGAAGGTTTCAATTGGGCGATGGAAATCGCGCGCGCCTCTTTCGCCGATGAAAAATATTTCGTCAAAGGCGAACGTCCGCAAATGGCCGGAAGATTCTTCGAACGGCTATCCTGCGTTTGGGCCTGCCTTCGTTCCGGCGCCTTGAAAAAAGAACAAGCGCTGGATGAATTCTTTTTCACCGGCTGGCAAAATTGTTCGGCCAACTTTCCGAATACTTTGCGCCGCCTGGAGAAAGACACTGACGAATCGCTATTCCAGATCATCCGAATGGCGGAGAACGGCAGCCAACGTTCGCTTTCCCCGCTCGGTTTGCCTCGCTTGCTTTACGCTTATTACGAAAAGCAAGGACTGGAAAAGACGATCTCCGCGGCGTGCCTGGCTCTGGACGCGGAAAAACGGAAACAGCAGAATTTCCTCGCGGCCTTAAAAATAGTCGAGGACGCGAAACAGATTCCGCTGAACGACGGCGAAACATTCACGCTGTTCGTTTATTCCAATAACGATCAGGTCAACTGCGCCGCCCGCCATTTGTACGGCGAAAAAATCGGAGTCATCTATCAGGAAGGGAACTTTCCGAAACGGAGCGTTCAGATTTTTACCAACGGCCGAACGACAATTTCTCTCGAAAGCCTGTATCTGGAAATCATGGCGGAAGAAACCAGGCTGGAAATTGCGCGCCAAAAAAAGCCGGAGAAAAAATGGCATTACCTTACGGGAAATAACGATACGCTGCTCAATGGCAGCTCATCATATCCCGGAGTGCCTTCGACTCTGATCACCAGCCGCTGGTTTGA
>DATJQC010000016.1:0-11076 GCA_035506055.1 Candidatus Nanoarchaeia archaeon
AATTTTTTCAGACCGCTCTTCAGGCGTTGAACTTTAAAATTATCATCAACATATTTCGGTCGACATTTTTTCAAGTGGTCAAATAATTTCCCCTTGGCTTTTTTATAATTTTCAAAACCGCCGTGCGACTCAATATGTTCGGGGTAAAGTCCGGTAAAAATCAGCCAGTCATAATTAATAAATCTGTGACGGAACTGGCGGATGCCTTCGGAGGTTGTTTCCACAATCGCAAACTGGCAGCCGTTCTTCACCATCTTCGCCAGGAGTCCTTGCAGAAAAAATCGGCCGACCATCGTCATTCTTTTATCGTTCAGCCATTCCTTATCCCCATCGTCAAAAATCGCCGTGGAAGTCAATCCGACTTTAAATCCGCAGGATTGCAATGTCTTCAATAATAGATAAGCTGTGGTGGTTTTACCGATTGTGCCGGTAATGCCGATGACGACCATCTTCTCCGCCGGAAAACGATAAAACAAAGCTGCCGAAGCCGATAATAAATAATGATAAGCCGGCTGAACCGCCCTGAATATTTTTTTCGGAATTAATTTTTTAAGAAAAGAAAATATTTTATCCATTTGATTTTATAATTGATATTAATAATTTTATTCTATCATAGAAAAAAAAATTTCGCATTAACGTCAAATTAATCAATAAAACCGGCCTTCCGCCACCATTGACATATTGGCTTTTTTATGCTATTATTAAGAGATTGTTCATTTTAAAACTATAAAGTTATTTATTAGTGCGCGAATCAACATTCTCTTGATTATCTATCTATAAACTTTATTTCACTTCACTTTTAGGAAGGTGGTTTATCATGAGTAAAGTCACGGTTATTGTCGCCCGGCACGGAGAAAAAAATAAAGACGCGCTCACGGCGAAAGGCGCCATGCAGATTTACGGCCTCGCGCTGTATCTGAAAGAAAAATACGGTACGATAAATGAAATCCAATATAGCGGAGCGCAACGGACGCATCAGTGCGCGATAATCGCGGCAACGGCAATGGGGTTGTGGGCGTGGGACTCGAGGATAATAGACGCAAATGCATACTTCCATTTCGAAGTTCCCTTTGAGACCGTTTTCAAAAGCCAAATGGAACCCTATGAGTCCGAGCTCAAAGTAATCAAAGCCGCCGGCGGGACAATGAAGGAAGCGCTCGAGATCAGCGAGTATACGAGAGTGGCCAGAAACCATATTACCAGGGCCATCCTCGATTCCGCGATAATGGCGATACAGCGGCGCGAAAAAGTCTTTCTGGCTTTCAGTCACGGCAGCTACGCGGAATTCGCCGTTCCTAATCATCAGCTCAGCGATTTCCCCTGCATGATTCCCATGGGATCGGCAATCGCCTACGCGGTTGAGGATGGCGTCATCACGGACGCTGAATACATTCCTCCCGTCGCCTGAACGACGCCTGAACACAACAGAGCCCGACTTCTCCTGAAAGTCGGGCTCAATTTTTTTCAAAAAATTATTTTATGATTTTCACAATACCCTTATCCGCGTCAACTTCCACTAAATCCCCATCTTTTAAAATTTTAGTCGCGATTTTCGTACCGATCAGACAAGGTTTTCTAAGCTCGCGGGCAACGATGGCGGCGTGCGATAAAATTCCGCCGGCATCCGTAATAAAAGCGGACGCCTTTTTCATCATCGGCAAAAATTCCGGCCGAGTCATGCCGGTCACCAAAATTTCACCCTTCTTGAAAGACTGGCCGTCTTTTTTCGGATCAAGGACTATTCGCACCGGACCGAAGACCTTGCCGCCATAAGCAATATTTCCCTTGATCATCTTGGCCGCTCCCTGGGGCGATAACATTTTCTCAATCTTATCAACCTCTTTGTCAACGAAAACTCCGTATTTTCCTCGGTCAAATAAAATGCCTGACTTAGAATATCTGGCGGATAATATTTTTTTAGCTGGCAGAATATTAGTTTTGAAATATTTATTTATTTCTTCCTTGGTAGTAGAAATAATCTGTTCTTTCGTATATCCAGATTTTTGGGCAATTCCTTCCGCCATTTTTTCCATAAAATTTTCCGTGTCGCGGAAAACCGGTTCGGAAAAAAGCCGCGCGTCTTCAAGTATCGGTAAAAACTTTTTTAATTGTTTTTCGGAAAGATAATCAACGATGTATTTGACGCTCAAATGCGGCAAATAATAATCGCCGACGATCTTCCAGAAATCAAGATAAGCTTTTTTGTCCGCCAGCTTCGGATCATGCGCTTTGATAAAATCAAAAATTATTCCGGCACGACTCTTCAAGGACTCGCCCAAAGCTTTTACCGCCTTGACCGTATTAATCGTTTTTATCAATCTCTTACCCAAATAATCCTTATCGGATTCTCTTACCCAGCAATCGGTAATTCCGTTTTTAAAAATATAAATAATCTGCCGGTAGGCCGGCTTGGCGGCTACTTTACTATCAACCGTCCAGTTTTCACCAAAACCCGTATCGGAGTGCAAGCTCCATTTTCCCGACCAAACTTTAGTCCAATCGGAATATTTCTTAAAATCTTTAAAA
Organism: Candidatus Nanoarchaeia archaeon; assembly: GCA_035506055.1. Taxonomy (GTDB): domain Bacteria; phylum Patescibacteriota; class Patescibacteriia; order Patescibacteriales; family WJLG01; genus JAQTUZ01. The sequence continues at coordinate 2,527 of DATJQC010000016.1, forward strand.
TTCATAATATTATAAATTATTATACTCTCTTTATTATCCTCACCCAGCCATGATTGGCATTGACCTCAACTTGATCGCCGTCTTTTAAAACTTTGGTGGCGATCTTCGTGCCGATGATGCAAGGTTTTTTCATTTCCCGAGCGATGATTGCCGCGTGACAGGCAATGCCGCCTTCATCGGTAATGAAAGCGGAGGCTCGGGCCATCAGAGGAAGATACTCGGGGCGAGTCATTGAGGTTACCAGGATTTCACCTTTTTTGAATTTAACCGAATCTTTGCGAGCATCGAGGATAACTTTTACCCGGCCGCGGATAAACCCGTCGCTGGCCGTTGAACCTTTGATTTCTTTGACTTTTTGGGTAGCTTCTTCCTGTCTCAGGATTTTACTCAAAAAAACTTTTCCCATTGAATCATCATAACCAGCTCTGGTCATCATCCCGATTCTTTTTTTATTCCGTTCGCATTTTTTCGCCAAAGCAAGATAAGGTGATTTTTTATTTTTGATCAGCGCCAATACTTCGTCAAAACCGAGCCAACGCAGCTCGTTATATTTCCAGCTGTTATTTCGACAGACATCTTTAAGCCACGGCTCCATCAAATCAACAGCTAAAAGCAGTAATTTTTTCTTATCGTCCTTGAATATTATCGATTCGTTAATGACTTTAATGATGGTTTTAAATTTTTCGGGGATTTTTTTTGCCGAGCGGTGCGTCAGATTGATAAATTTTCTTTTTTTAATTCCAGACAAATATTTTTTTAACCATGTTTCACCTATCTCAAAGACACCTTCATAATTATTTTGAAACCAGCCGAATTTTTCCAAAAATAAAGCATAAACTTGATGAAAATCGCGCGGATATTTTTTGTTTAGTTTAAGTAAATATTTACCGGCCTCGTCCATAAAAGACAATTTTTTACTGGCAATATTCCGGTTTAGTATTTCAAAGTCTTGGGGATTGCCGACCTTCAAGCCGTTTAAAAATTTTTCCGAAGTGAAATCAAAGCAAAAAAACATTCCGGTGACGTGCGACAAGGCTTTTTCCGTGGCCGGCCACCATTTTTTATATGATTTAAAATCACCTTTTCTCCTTGCCTGCTGGCAAAGAGAAACGGCAGCTTTCATTTCCTTATGCACCGACAAAAGTTCTTTTAAATATTGATCACCTCCGCTTAACGCTTCTTTTATAATCATATTACCAACCCGAAGCAATTCTTTCTTGGGCTGCAAAATTATCAAATTTCCGTTAATAAAATAACTCAGCGAAACGCGATAATCGTTATAATATTTATTCTTCAATTTTCCGCTGGCCGATTTCAGATAAACAGAGGTGTAAAACGGGTAGGCGCCGAATTGCCACTTAAAAGAATCTTGATAATCCTGCAGATTTATTTTTTTCATCTTATTTTTTGATTATTTTCACAATCCCTTTGTCCGCGTCAACTTCAACTAGATCGCCGTCATGCAGAACTTTAGTGGCGATCTTGGTGCCGATGATGCAAGGAATCCCTAATTCTCTGGCAACGATGGCCGCATGGCAAGTAACTCCCCCTTCGTCCGTAATAATCGCGGCGGCTTTTTTGATTATCGGCACAAAAGACGGCTCGGTCATCTCAGCGACCAAAATTTCGCCCGCTTTGAATTTCGCGAACTGGTTTTTCGATATAACAATTTTTGCCTTCCCCTTTGCCCAGCCAGAGCAAGCCGTAATACCTTTAATATTTTTTATAGGCCGAACAACTTCTTTTTCTAGCACAATTTTATTTTTTCGTAATTGAACTTTTAATTCCTGCGGTGTATATAATTTTCCATTAAATAAAGCATAGCCACCAAGGCGTCCTTTAATTTTTTTTAAATCAGGCGGCGAAAGTTTTTTAATTTCGTCTATCATGGCAAAGGGAAAAATTTGTTCTTGTCCCGGATTCAGCTTATTCCAAACCTCTTCCAAGGGTTTATACGTCGAGCTGGAATATTTTTCATACTTGACCCTTATTTCCAGCGCCTTTTTCCCAAATGCTTTCGGCAAGCCGGCAATATTAGGAGCATCAAAGATTAAAGTCATTGCTGACCACCATTCAGTTAAAGCATCGTAATATTTTCGGGCTTGCCGCGCGTTGGCCAGCTTTTTCTTTCCGGAAATATATGGAAACAGCTGGGGCCAATTTTCTCCCAGCGTTTTAGCTAATTCTTTAAGAAACCTTCGGTCTTGCCGCGCCCGTTTGAGAATAGAACTGTATCTTTCGCTATTTTCACGTTTATCAAAGTAAACCGATGTTTTTTCTCCTTGCCGCATAAAAAGAGTGTTTTTTAATTTTAATTTTAAAAAACGCCGACAACCCAATCGGTTACTCTCGTTCCACATACAAAAATATACCAATGGCCTTTCCCGCGAAAATATTTTTGAAAGTTTTATCGTTTTCATTTGCTTATAATCTTAACAATTCCCTTATCTGCGTCAACTTCAACCAAATCGCCGTCATGCAGAACTTTGGTGGCGATCTTCGTGCCGATAATGCACGGCTTTTTCATTTCCCGGGAAACAATCGCCGCGTGGCAAGTTATGCCACCCTCATCAGTAACAATGGCGGCGGCCTTCTTTAATACCGGCAAATAATCCGGCGTGGTCATTGAAGAAACAATAATATCACCCGCTTCAACCTTCTCAAAATCAGCATTTGATAGAACTATCTTAACCATTCCTTGAGATTTTCCAGCGCAAGCAATCGAACCCTTTATTTCCGCAGTGCTTTCCGCGTTATATTTTTTCAGTGACCAACCCTTTCTGGCCATGAAATCTTCGACGCTTTCCCGACTGAACCCATCCAAAGAAAGCAAAAAATACTCTTTTCTTTTTTCGATTTTTTTCTTATTAATTTTTTTGTCTAAAAACATCGCTCTTATTTCGTCGAGGGTTAAATATTTATTCAAGAAATCATTTTTGATTCCGGCGCGCCTCATCGCTTCTTCCGCAATTGTTATCGTTAAATCATTGACTATCGGTCCAAGTTTCTCGACTTCCCCTCTAACGGCAATGGCGGCATTAATCGATGCTTCATATTTTCCGGCCTCGGGGTAATTTTCCATTTGAAAAGGGAAGGAAAGATCAATCAAAAAAGACGGGCCAATCTCATTCATTTTTTCAAATAGCTCATTAACCAATTTTATCGAATCTGCAGCCGATCTGTTTTCCCAATCTTCGCTTTTAATTTTTTCGCACCAGACGATTAAGCCAAAAATCTTCGGTTTCAGTTTGTTTACTATCCTAATCAGCCACTGGTCATCACGGGAAATCTTGGAAATTATAAAATCACGCAAAAGAACATAACGCTCGATTGACGGATGATACACCCCAACCACATTATTTTTTCCTTCAAAGATAGCATCAGTATATCCCAGCCGAATTGCCGTTTAAATTCATTCGTGTATGTTTCCAGCCATATCTGACAAAATAAAACCGACCAATTGCGCGAAATCATCTTATCAAATTCTAACTTATCCTTTTTGACCATAAAATTTTTATAGAGTTGTTATCGGCCGGGATTGGACAATGTAAAATTTCTTTTTCTCAAATGCCCATTCAATATCGCAGGGAAACTGATAATGTTTTTCAATACCCAAACAAATTTTAGCCAAGGCGATTATCTCTTTGTTGGAAAGTTTTTGTTTTTCCTGAACCGGTTTTAAAACTTTTACCCATTTGATCCGCTTAGCCAAATCTTTAACCAATTTTCTTTCTTGCTGGGCAATATTCACATCCATCAAAGATAAATCCTTTTTGCTTAACACATAGCTATCCGGCGTGATCGAACCGGAAACGATCGCCTCGCCCAAGCCAAAGCCGGCTTCAATGATCATCTGATTTTTATCCTGCGTGACCGGATGAACGGTAAAAGCGATGCCGGAAATTTCCGAATCAACCATTTTTTGTACGACCACGGCGACTGAAACCTTGGAGTCAACCAAACCTTTTTCCTGGCGGTAAAAAATCGCCCGCGGCGTAAAGAGCGAAGCCCAACATCTTTTTACATTATCCAATAAAGTTTTTTCGGTCGTATTCAAATATGATTCCAGTTCTCCTGCCCAGGAGGCGACCGAAGAATCCTCGGCCGTAGCCGAAGAACGAACGGCGACAAATTTGGCATTAAGCTTTTTAAAATCCGCCTTGATTTCCTTGGCGATATCGGCCGGCATTGTCGCGTCCATAATCAAATCGTGAATTTCTGCCGAAACTTTAGAAACCGAATTCACATCATCATATTTAACTTTCTTTAATTTGGCCGCCACATCCTGGAATAAATCCGTTTCTTCCAAAAAACGATCAAAAGCCGGCGCCAGAACCACGAACCCGGGCGGCACGGGAATTTTCGCGCCCGTCATCTCGCCCAGCGACGCGCCTTTTCCCCCGGCAATATCCACGTTTTGTTTACCCAGCTCTTTAAAATTCTTGCAAAATTTTTCCTTAGCCATAAAATTATTTGATTATTTTGATTATACCTTTATTAGCGTCAACTTCCACCGTCATTCCGTCGCGCAAAACTTTAGTGGCGATCTTTGTGCCCACAATCGCGGGAATTTTAAATTCGCGGGCCAGAATCGCGGCGTGGCAAAGCAAACCGCCCTCATCGGTAATGATTGCCTTAACTTTTTTTAGAAAAAAATTATACTGCGGCCGGGTTTGCGCAGTTACCAGAATATTGCCGCTTCGCAAATTTTTAAAATCTTTATAATTATTAATCACCTCAACTTTTCCGACAGCGCGGCCGGGATAAGCGCCAAAACCTTTTAAGTCCTTGATTTGTTTTTCGTATTTATTTCGTTTCCTCGCCAAGGCCTGATTAATTTTTTTAGCTTCTAAAACCGATAAAATATAAATTTTTTTATTGAGCAGTAAAATGCTTCTGTTCTTAGTTATCCTTTTTTTCAAGCTACTGATTTCTTTTGGCAACAGATCGGCTATCTTCAATTTGGAAAAATATTTTTCCACATCGGGAACCACCATTTCGTTATACCTATACGCTCTGCCGAGAACTTCGGCTATTTTATCAATCTTCTTTTTATTCAAAGAATCCTTATTTTTCGACAGATATTCCAGCGGCCAAAAAGCGGCTTGATGAAAAGCGAAAAAATCGCGGTAAAGAGTTATGAAATATTTTTTCTTAGCAAGAAACTTTTCCAAAGTATCGTTTTTTTTGATAAAATTTTCAATGTCGTCAGACATTCTAATGAGCGTGTCCGCTGTTCGCCGGGCAAATTTAAAATCCTGCAAATATTTCCGTCCGACTTTTTCGGCGAATAAATCATATTCTTTCCAGGAACGATAAAAAACGACGTTTCCGTCCGGCCTGACAAACCAATAAATAATGGAAAATCCTGAAAAATTGAAAAACTTCCTAAAAGAAAATTGATGAGTGTCGGTAAAAATCGAGCAGCTCAAAAAAGAAATATCGCGCACCGCATCAGCTTTCTGTTCGGGCGGCAATTTTCCCATTACTTCTTGGATAATTTTCTTATTTATCCGGCTCATTTTTTTTATCATATATATCAACTAGTTCTGTAAATCTTTTTTCATCAATCTCAAACTCCTTTCCCCTGAATAGCAAAGCCCGGCTTTCCTGGCCGCCCGCATCAGTTCTTATCAAAACCTCAAAATTTTCATTAAAATCAAACGCGCCGCCGATATCTTTGACAGAATCAAATCCGACCGTTCTGCGCTTATCGATTTCCCTGACTAAAACTTCTTTCAAAAAAGCAGCAAGATTCAAATCGTGAGTCGCATTAATTAAGTCCACCTCTGATCCGGAATTAATTTTTTTTGCCATGCGAGAATAATTATCAATCAGTTTGGCTAAATTGGCGGCCGCTTCCACGGGAGACGGCGCCAAAGAGTCGGGTTTTTTATCACCAAAACTTAAATAATAATCGGTCTGGGCATCCGAAGCTTGGGCTAAAAGTTTTTTAAATTCTTCGCTGTCTTTTTTGAGGTGAGTTTCGCCGACAATGTCTTTTTTTATTTTTTGCGCTCTTTGAGAAAATTCACTTTGGGGATCAAGGGGAAATCCCAATCCTTCTCTAACGCGATATTCGCCCTTCTTCAAAGTCGGTGATCCCTGCGCCTCCAGTTCAGAGGTTTCTTTTGTCCTTTCCGTTCGGCTGGAGTACGGTTTGACCATGTCAACTTCTTCCCTCTCGGCGCCGGTGGCAAAACTTTTTTTCTTACCTTCTTCCGTCAAACCGGTGTCGGGAGTAATCGTACTGTACCCCTTCTCACCGTGGCGCGTAAAAACCGCATGAATTGTCACGTTGCTTCCTTTTTCAATTTTATTTTCCTTTGGGTTAAAAATTTCCATAAAATTTATTTTATAATTTTAATAATTCCCTGATCCGCGTCGACTTCCACGGTCATCCCGTCGCGCAAAACTTTGGTGGCGATTTTTGTACCAGTGATGCAAGGAATGCCCAATTCGCGGGAAACGATGGCCGCGTGGCAGGTGATTCCGCCTTCATTAGTGACTATGGCCGCTGCTTTCTTCATAGCTAAGATCATGTCCGGGCTAGTCGCTTGTGAAATTAAAATATCTCCCTTGTTCATTTTAACGCAATCCTTTGCCGTATTAATGATTTTAACAATCCCTTTAGTTTTGCCGGCTTGCGCTGGCGAGCCTTTTAATGTGCTGGTATTTTTTCCGATTTCATCGCCCACAAATTTTATTTTGGCGAATCCTTTTATGGCCGCCATCCCGATTTTCATTTTAGTTTCTTTACCGGCTTCAACTATAATCAGAAAATTTTTCATTCTTTTTTTTGCGATGTTTTTTAATTCGCCCGGCTTAATGCTGAGATATCTTTTAAATTCCTCGGCTGAAATATATTTTGACTGGATTGAAGACAAGCCGGCGCGACGGCCAAGCTCTTCATCAACAAATTTGAGATTATACATCGCCTTAAGAAATTCGTATTCCCGCACCCATTTATAGTAGCCCAAATAACTGATGAGCCGGAATAATCTTTTTTCCCTGGCGTTTAATCTTAATTTCAAAGCCGCTTTGTTAAAGGCACCAAGAGCGCGCCGATCATAATCGTTAAGATAATCCAATCGTTTCCAGATATCTACTTTCGTCTTTTTCAGAACCAGCTTAGCGAAATAATTAACATCCCAGCCAGTCTTATCTGCAAAATCATAAGCGAGCCAGCCATATTCTCGCTCTAAATTCCCTAATTTATCCCTAAAAATTTTTTTCAGCCGGGCTGCCGAGCTTACCTTCCTATTCTTAGCTGATATGGCCAATTTCAAAATATCAATTTCCTGGTCATGAGTCTTTAACTTTTTCAAAGGGCTGGTAAGCGCAACAAAATAATCGGCAAAATCCCCCGGGTTGTCGGCACATCTTTTTCTTAAGATTTCCTCGGCCTGGACATACAGCGTATTATCATCGCGATAACCGATAATTGTCGGCGCAGCGCCATAAGAATACATACGAAATAACTCTTTGACGAAATCCTCAAAAAATCTTATCAAAGCTTGATCATCTTCTTGACTTAAATTTTTTTCCAAAAATCTACTCGAAAATTTATTCAGCTTGATCGCTCTCTTATGCGCCTCTTTCAGAATACTTATGAAAAAAACTGGCTCGGCAAGCGCTCGTGAAATCAAGCTATTCACAGTATCTTGCATGCCGCAATTTTCTAAAAAATAAACACAGCGAGCATTTTTCCAATAAGCGCCAATACGATTAATGGAACTTTTCGGGAAAACTTTCTTAAAACCGAAAACCGTGGCCTCCATGCAGGTTTTCATCAAGGTGAGCGGATAGGGTCGATTTTCGAATATTTTAAAATATTCCTGCTTTGATTTCATAATTTTATTATTTTAATCACTCCGCTTGCCAGATCCATTTCCAGTTCATCGCCGGTTTTCAATTTTTGTGTCGCTGTTTTTGTGCCGATGATCGCCGGCAAGCCGAGCTCGCGGGAAACGATCGCCGCGTGGCAGGCCATGCCGCCCTCGTCAGTTATAATCGCTTTCGCCTTTCTCATCAGCGGCACAAATTCAACGCGCGTCATACTGGTCACCAATATTTCTCCGGTTTTAAATTCTGATTTTTCGGGATGGATGACGACCCTGGCTTTTCCGGAAATAATTTTTCCGCCCCGGCCCAGGCTGGCGACGGTTCCCTTGATTTTTTCTTCGCGCGATGCGGTTCCGAGCTTAAGCATCTTGGCTGCCGCCGCGCCGTAAAAAATTTGGATCTCCCTATTCTTTTCAAAAACTAGCATCAGCGTCTTGTCGCGGCGGATCAATTCTTTTTTGTTTATTCTCTTTCCGCAGAGCAACAAATCAATAACTTCCCCGTAAAAATAATTGGATAATTCATCATGACCAATTCCGAGTTCCTGACAAATTTCCTTGAACAACCGAAGCAAGTAATAGAATTGCCGCATCATGCCGCTTTTGCGTAGGTCGATCCAGCCGATTATTTTTTGGGCGAATTCCAAATTCAATCTGTCTTCACGATTCAATTTTATTTTTCCCAGCAACTTGCGCTTGGTCGTCG
>DATJQC010000017.1:0-12950 GCA_035506055.1 Candidatus Nanoarchaeia archaeon
TCACTGTCGAAGACCCGATCGAATACCATTTACAAGGCGTGATGCAGACGCAGATCGACGCTGAACATGGCTATACTTTTGCCGCGGCCATGCGTTCGCTCTTGCGCCAGAACCCGAACATTATGATGATCGGCGAAATCCGCGACGAAGAAACTGCCAAAGTGGCGATCGAGGCTTCGCTCACCGGTCATTTGGTCTTGTCGACGATTCATGCCAACACGGCGGCGACGGCTATCTCCCGTTTTGCCGGCTTAGGCGTGGGCGCGCAGATGCTCGCTTCGGCGGTGGAGTGCACCATCGGCCAGCGCCTGGTAAGGAAAAATTGCCCTTTTTGCAAAGCGGAAATAAAATTAACCGACGCGCAACTGGCGGAAGTGAAAAAAATAATCGATTCGATCTCGCCGCTCGCCAACATAAAAATCCCCAAAGCTTTGAAATTCTATCAGGGCCAGGGCTGCGCCAAATGCAATGGCCTGGGCTATAAAGGCAGACTGGGAATTTATGAAACGATCGAAATGATCCCGGAAATGCAGAAGAAAATCCAGGAGACCGGCGTCACCGCTTTCGATATCGAACAGGAAGCGATCCGCCACGGCACAGTGACGATGATCCAAGACGGCATCTTAAAAGCTTTGGATGGCGAAACGAGCGTCGAAGAGGTGTTTAGAGTAATTGAATAAGTTATCAAATATTCAATTTTAAATTTTGAATTTTGAAATAATTTTTCAATTCACAAATTTTTTAAAATTGGAAAATTTTAATATTATTTCAAAATTGAAAATTGAAAATTAATTATGAGCATTATGTTGAATAAAAAGTTTATCGAGAAGTTAAAGGAGGATTATCAGAAATCGCAGTCGGAGCGCCGGCAGATCATTTCCATCTCCAATGAGATCCTGCACGATTCCAAGAAGACGATCTTTGCCCTGCACCGGGGAGAAGTAAAACAGGCGGAAGAAAATTTCGCGCTGATCGAAAAATCGCTTTCAGAAATGGAAAAGAATTTCGGTTTCAACCGCAACGAGGACGAAGGTTCATACAAGGCGGCCGTGGAAGAATACGTGGAAGCCAAGATGTTCTATTATTATTTAGCTGGAAAAAAGATCGACCAGATCGCCGAAGTGAAATTGGATTACGACAGTTACATCGGCGGCATCTGCGATTTCACCGGCGAGATGGTGCGCTACGCCACCAACCAGGCCGCGGCCGGAAATTTTGCCAAGGTCGCCGAAGTTAAAGAAGCGATTAATTTAGTGATTGGCGAATTGATCGATTTCGACTTGGGCGGTTACTTGCGCACCAAATACGATCAGTGCCGGTCGAACTTGCGCAAGATCGAAGAAATGGCATACGAGGTAAAATTGAAAACCGGAAAATAAATCACCTTCTTTAAAAAAATGAAAAAGAGAGCCGCGTGAGTTGGCTCTCTTTGTCTTTCAGACATAAGGCGTTTTTTTTCGTTCGGCTTTGATCTCTTCCCGGATTTTTCTTTTTTCGCTTTGCCATTGATTTTGATCCGTGTCTCTGTTATTGCGGCGCAGATTGCCGTTGCTGGAATTGCCGTTGGTCGGCTGTCCGCCGAGCAAACTCGGCGAAATGGAATTTTCGGGGAAAATGAAAGGGTCGAGACGGGAATTTTTGGGATAATTGATTTGGGCAAGGGAGAAGGAATAGAAAATCGCGATAAAAAGTGCGACCAGGGGGAGAGAATTGGTATGCATAAGGTGCCGCCTTTGTTGGTACGGAAAATGTTAGTGGTATGAGTTAAAAAAGTTCAGCCCTCGCGGGCAGCCCGACTGGGCATTGGCTGCTTTGAAATTACTACCAAGCCGTTTATTTGTCAAGGGGGCAAGGTTGGGATAAAGTTGGGAAATAAAATTTATTTTTTAACAAAAAGAAAGAGGGAACCGATGGCGGTTCCCTCTAAAAAAGCGAGTTTATTCGTCTATTGTGACTGTGATGATGTTGGCCTTACCGGTCTTTGCGTAACGAACGGCAAGATCGCGCTGCGTCATCGTGCTGATGACGATTTCGCCGTAGGCGATTGCCCTGATCCGCGTAACGTTGTATCCGGGATAGATCGCTTCAACTGAAGCGATTGCAAAGTTTGGCCGGGACGCTTTCTGATGATGGACGGCGATGTACTCTTTGCCGATCTGGTCGAGGGAGTCCGCGGTTTTGGCGGAGATAGTCGGCGCGGCGGGTTTGGTGGTGTCTTTGGCGTCCGTGCAATAGGGTTCGGCAGCGACGGAAAGGGAAATGGCGGCGATGAAAGCGGTGGCGGCGATGAGCTTGGACAACATGACTGACTCCTTCTGTTATGCCCCTTTTTTTCGATCAGGGCTGGTTTGTGAATTTATTTATATTTTTGAATATACTGGTTACTTTGATGATTATATAATAGCATAAATATAAAATTATGTCAAGAGTTATGCCCAAAAAAAGATCGACAATATCGAATATTATCATTTAAAATTAGCCAATAAATTATAATTATTAGGCTAATATTAAATAAAAAATAATGTACCAAAATTGTCAAATAATCTTCAATTTATCAATGTTTTAGAGCTGAATTTTAGTGATCGAGAATATTGATTAAAGTTTTACCGATTATCTTAAAGAGATCGATTTTTTTTGGGGATATTTTAATAAATCTCTGTTATAATAAAGATGATAATCAATTAGCCCGACCATCATTATGAAAAATTTTTTAAATCAAGTCGCCAAAAAGTTAATTTTTTTCTTCGATCCCAAAGCGTTAGCGCCCGCTATCATGATTTTTTTAATTTTGACGGTTAGTATCGGCTGGCTGTTGCCCGGCCGTCCGCAACCGTCAGCGCCCAAAAATCCCTGGGGAAAAATATCCGACCTGCTCATCAGCGCGGCCGACGCGCAGGATAGTTTTTCCGCCGCGGCCACCGATTCCGACAGCTTGGGCGTCGCCGCTGACACGGCTTTCATCATTAAGAGCAAAGAGACGATCGACGAGCAGACCTTGCGCGCAAACATCACCCTCCAGCCGGCAGTCGATTTTTCTTTAGCTAAGATCGACGACCATACTTATAAATTGATGCCGGCGCAGGCTTTGGCGGGAAAAAAAGTTTATGATCTGAAAATCGCCAGCGCCTATCTTGATCAGAACGGCGCCACTGCCGAGCGGGATTATTCCTGGGCTTTCCAGGTCAAGGATATCTTCAAAGTTTTAAGTTCGATCCCCGGCGACAAGGCGACTGCCGTGCCGCTTAATGCCGGCATCGAGGTTACCTTCTCAGCGGAAAATTTTACCAATTATGAAAAGGCCTTCAAGATCGAACCGGCGACCGACGGCCATTTTGAAATCCATAAGCGCACCTTGGTCTTCGTGCCCAAGGCATTGATCGCCGGCACGATCTATAAAGTGACGATCGACAAAGATTTGCTGCAGGTCAAAGGGAGCAGCGCGAAATTAGCGCAGGACTATGTCATCCAATTCGAAACCGATCCGGCCGGCAAGAAGCGCGCCGAGTATTCGGAGTTCAATTTCCAAAATAATTTCAACGAGGTTTATTCCGAGCGCGAGCCGGCTTTGGCGGTCAGTATGTATAATGTCAGTCAGACGCAGTTTCCGGTGGAGGTCTATTCCTTCAAGAGCGCGGAAGATTTTATCGCCGCCCTGGAGAAGCAGGATAAGGTTCCTTATTGGGCGCAATTCAATCGGACGATTTACAATACCGATGTTTCGGCCTTGGACAAAACGGCTACGTTCACGATTCCGCTTTCCCCTTACGGCTACAACCAATATCTGGTTTTCCCCGATAAACTGCCCAAGGGTTTCTATGTTGTCCAGACCAAAGTCAATGATGTCGAAATTCAAACTTACGTGGAGGTTTCCGATTTGACCGATTACACCACGGTGACCAGCAATAATACTTTGCTCTGGCTGAACAATATCAAAACCAAAGCGCCGGCGGCCGGCGCCAAAGTCAAAGTGGCCGGCACGGATAAGCAAACGGTTACCGGCGCGGACGGCACGGCTGTTTTGCCAAGCTCCTGGCTGTCTAATGATAATGCCGATAGCAATCAGAATTATTTGCTGATCGATGCGGGCGATAAGACAGTGGTGCCGGTGCAATTCAATTATCACAATTTTGCTCCGGACAATGCGGCGCCGAAAAGTTCGGCGGCGGATTATTGGTATTATTTTTATACCGACCGCACCGTCTATGAGGTCGGCGATACTGCCAATTACTGGGGCTACCTCAAGCCGCGCGCGAGCGCGCTCGACGCCGCGGTATCGATAAAATTATTCAGCTGGCAGAATTATTATGATTATTATAATAATCCTCTGCCGCTGTTGCAGGCGACCTCGACCGTGAATCCCGACCATACTTTTATCGGCAAGCTGCCCCTGGGCCGCTTATCGGCCGGTTATTATAATTTGGAATATTTCGTCGGCGATGAATTGATCGGCAGCCAAGGCTTGAGCATCGAACAATATGTCAAACCGGCTTACAAGCTGGAAGCCAGTCCGGCTAAGCTGGCGCTTTTTGCCGGCGACACCCAGACGACCGCTGTCAAAGCTCTTTTCTTCGAAGGCACGCCCGTGCCGAATCTGGCGCTGAGGGGCGTCAATGCTGAAGATAAGCTGACGACCGACAGCCAGGGCGAAGTTTCGGAAAGTTATAAAGTTCCGGCAACTTCCTGGGGAGATTACGGCAATGCTTGCGATACCTTTTCTCCGGTGGCGGCCGAGGAAGCCGACATTTCCGGCAACGCGTGTTATCTGGTTTTCAATTATAAAAATATCCATCAGGGCGTGCTCAGCTCAACGGGCCGGAACAGTAACGGCGATAATCAGGAAAAATTAGTTTTAACCGTGAAAAAAGTCGACCTGGCCAAGGCTAATGTGAAAGACGCTATGGAAGATCAATTTGCGCACGAGGCGGCCATCGGAGTTCCGGTCGAAGTTTTTCTGGTGGAGACAAGTTATCAGGCGGTGAAGTCCGGCCAGTATTACGATTTCGTCAACAAGGTAGTGCGCGACAGCTATACCTATAACTCGGTGAGAAAAGAGATCGCCTCGACTACCGGCAGCACGGATTCGTCCGGACAATTCCAATATCTGTTCACGGCCAAGACCAAGCATGATTACGAAGTCGATATCGATGTCAAAGATGATCTCGGCCAAGATTTCCATCAGGCTTATTATGTCTACAGCCAGCCGGCGGATTATAGCGATCAGGATCCGAATTATCAATTGCAGTTCAAAGATCAGAGCCAGAAGGATTTTTCGATCGGCGAGAATGTCGCCGTCCAATTCATCAAAGGGAGTTCGGTCAACAACGATCCATTGCCGGCCGGGAAAGGACAATTCCTTTATTACCGGTTGTTCAACGGTCTGGCCGATTATCAGATCGGCGATAATTCCGAATATGATTTTAATTTCGAGGAAAAGTTTCTGCCCGGAGTCTATGTGATGGGAGTTTATTTTGACGGCGAAACATATCATCGTTCCGCCGATTTCGGCGAGTGGCCGGGCATTTCCACCGGTTTGTATGTGCCGTTCAAACAATCCGACCGGCAACTGAACGTGGCGGTGACGCCGGATAAAAGCAAGTATCAGCCGGGCGGCGAAGTGAAATTGAAAGTGAAAGTCACCGATAAAGACGGCAACCCGGCGGCCGCGGCGGTAAATTTGAATTTGGTCGACGAAGCTTATTACGCGGTATATCCGGAAACCGCCGATGCTTTGGGCGGATTGTACGGCAATCCGGTCGATGGCGGCGAACAAGCTTTCTATATTTCCAATCCGGTGCCGAAAATGACCAACGGCGGCGCGGAAGGCGGCGGCTGTTTTCTGGGCGGCACCAAAATAACCATGGCCGACCGCTCGGTAAAGAATATCGAGGACATCAAGGTCGGCGACCAGGTCCTGACTTTTACTGATGAGACCGCCAAAAGCTATGCCGTGGAAAAAGTCACCCAGACTTTCACTCATCAAGTCGGCGAATATCTGATCATCAACGACAAGCTGAAAATAACTCCGATCCACCGCGTCTTCCTGAACGGCCAGTGGCAGATGATCGGCCAAGCCAAGATCGGCGATTGGCTGCTCGATGAAAAAGGCGCCAAAGTGAGGATTGAAAAGATCGAGGACAAGCGCGGGATTTTCAAAGTCTATAATTTGACGGTCGTGCCCTATCACACTTTTTTCGCCGATGGAATTTACGTCCATAATGACAAGGGCGATAATCCGCGTTCCTTGTTCGTCGATACCGCCGTCTTCCTGGATCTGAACACCGGCGCGGATGGCACGGCCCAAGCTGATTTCAAATTGCCCGACAATATAACCTCTTGGCGAGTTACGGCGCAAGCGTTCACCGGCAATCTATACGCCGGCGATAAAGTGATCGATCTCGATTCTTCTCTGCCCGCTTTCGTCAGCACCGCCTTTGCCAAGGAATATCTGACGGCCGATAAGCCGGAGATCAAAGTCCGGGCCTATGGCGATGCGCTGCAGGATGGCGATCCGGTTCATTTCCAGATGGTCGCGCCGGATCTTAAATTTTCTTCCGCCGCTGACGGCAAAGCTTTCGCCTCGACTTATTTCAAGCTCCCCCGGCTTTTGGCCGGCGAACATGCCATTACCACTTCGATGGCTTCCGGTCCGTACAAAGATGCGATGCTCCAGCAGATCAACGTCCTGGATACCCGCTTCAAGGAAATCAAAACCAACTTTTACGATCTGGCCGAAGGATTGCAGCCGGCGGGCGCCGCTGACGGCCAAACCGAGCTGGTTTTCAGCGACCAGAACCAAGGCCGTTTTTACGGCCAGCTCACTTCCTGCTATTCCTGTTTTGACGGCGACCGGCTTGACCAGAAATTGTCGCGCGTCGTTTCAGCCGATCTGCTTAAAAAGTATTTCAAGGAAAGCGAAATCGGCAGCGAGGATTTTGACGCCTCGCTGTATCAAGGCGATGACGGCGGACTGGCGCTGCTGCCTTATGGTTCGACCGATCTGGAATTATCGGCCAAGGCCGCTTTCGCGGCCGGAGATTATTTCGATAAGCCGAAGGTGACCAATTATTTTTATAAGATTTTGTCCGCCGACGATTCCACCGCAGAGCAAGCCGGCATCGCGCTCTTCGCCTTGAGCGGCCTGGGCGAGCCGGTTTTGACGCAGGCGGAAAGTTATGCCGCGCTGCCCGATCTGACCGTCAGCGAAAAATTATACATTGCTATCGCTTTGGAACATTTGGGCGATATTGAAACGGCGCGTAATATCTATGAAGCGGTGATGAAAGATAAAGGGGAAAAATTCGACCAGTATCTGCGGGTGAAAGTTTCCGACGATCAGGATGATATCCTGGCGGCGACATCTTTGGCCGCGATCTTGGCCGGCAGCCTGGGGAGCTCTGATCATGAACAGCTCTGGAATTATGTGGCGGATAATTATACCAAGGATATTTTGATCGATTTGGAAAAAACTATTTATGTTTCCGAGACTCTGCCCAAGCTGATGCCCGGCGCTTCTTCGTTCACGTTGAATTTGAACGGTCAGCAGATCAATGAATCGCTCGCCAACGGGCAGAGTTTCAGCTTGGCAGTTTCTCCCACCGAGCTTTCCTCAATCGCTTTTTCCAATATCAAGGGGCAAGTCGGTTTGAGCAGCATTTATGAATCTCCGCAGACCGCGATCGCCCCCAACGATAATTCTTACGTGGCGCTGCGGAGAGAATATTGGGACGGCTTGAGCCAGACCGATACTTTTAAGGACGGTGATATCATCCAGATTCGGATGTATCCGTCTTTTCAAACCGCGGCACCGGATTCCGGCTACCAGATTACCGATCTGCTTCCTTCCGGCTTGTCGGTGATGACCAATCTCTATTCCCGCGGCGGTTCTTATTCCTGCAGCGATTATTATCCTTTCGCCGTGGACGGCCAGACGGTGAAATTCATCATTGAAAAAAATTGGAACAGCGATCCCAATTGCCGGCAGGATTATTTCAGCTACTACGCCCGCATCGTCAACCCCGGAGAATATAAAGCCGAATCAGCCGTAATCCAGTCGCTAGCGGCGAGCAGCGTGAAAAATTATAGCGGGTCGGATACGGTGCTGATCGAAAAATAATGACCAAAAAAATAATCATAGTTTCATCCGCAATAATCCTGGCCGCGATTTTGCTTTCGTCCGCCGGCGTTTATTTTTGCCAAAAAAATAATTCGCGGCCGTCGTCGCCGCCGGCGGCCGAGGATCAGATTACGGAAACGGTCGATACTTTTCCTTACGACCTCAACATCTTTAATGCGGCAACGAGCCGGGATTATCCGGCGCAAATGGCGACGAGCGGTCCGATCATTGCAGGATTGGTGCCACATCACGATCTGGCCAGCGGTCTGGCGGCGGAGTTTTTTTCCTCGCTGGCTAAAAAGCAGAAAGTCCGGAATTTCATCATCATCGGGCCGTTGCATTCCGATGCTTCGCTCGCGCCGGTCATCAGCGGCCGCTTCATCTGGGACGCCGGTTTTGCCCGGGTGGAAAATAATTATCAAATCTTGGATGAGCTGGAGGCCGGCAAACTGGTCGTTGATGATGAAAAAGATCTGCGGACCGAGCATTCCATCTATAATCTCGTGCCGTTCATCGCTCATTATTTTCCGGGAGCGAAGATCGTGCCGCTCGCTTTGACCTCGCATAATTCGCCGGAGCAGTGCGCCGCTTTAGCCGTTGCTTTGCAAAAATATTTGGCAACCGGCGACACGGTACTGCTCGCTTCCGTTGATTTTTCCCATTATCTTCCCGACGCTCAAACCCCGGCTAAAAATAGCCGGATGATTGAGCTGATGGCCAACCGCGATTGTGCCGCGATCTCCGGACTGAAAAGCGATTATCTGGATTCGCCGCCGGCTTTGATCATCTTGCTCCAGGCGGCTGACCTTTCCGGCGCCAGTTTCAATATCTTGGCCTCGACTAACTCAGGGGCGATTACCGGCGTGCCGGAGCTGTCTTCGACCAGCTATATTACGGCGTATTTCGCCAAAGATTTTTCTGCCGCAATCGATCCATCCGCCGGATCGGGCCCGGCCGCAGTCCTGCCGGCGAACACGAGCCGGCCGCTGAAGTTGCTTTTTTTCGGCGACATCATGCTGGATCGGCACGTCGGCGAAAAGATCAAAGCCTCGGGGACGCTGGATTGGATTCTGGACGGTTTGAATAATGACGGAATTTTCCAGGGCAACGATATCGTTTCCGCCAATCTGGAAGGAGCGGTAACCGATAATGGCACACGCTTGCCGCCGGAGCTTTCGATTGATTTCGCTTTCACGCCAAAGGTCGTCGGCCAATTGGCCAAATATGATTTTAATTATTTCAACATCGCCAACAACCATTTAGCCGATCAGGGTGAAAATGGTATAATAGAAACAGAGAAAAATCTGACCGCGCTGGGTTTTAACTTTGCCGGCTGCCGCGATCGCGCGGTGGGCGACTGCACGGCCAAAGTCGTTGGCGCGAACGGCCACAGGATCGGTTTCACCGGCGCGAGCATGGTTTATGGAACGCTGGATGAAAATTTATTGATTGACAAAGTTAAGGAACTGGCCAGCTCCACGGATCTGGTCGTGGCCCAGATGCACTGGGGAACGGAATATAAACACACCGCCAATCAAAATCAGATCGAGCTAGCGCATAAATTAATTGACGCCGGCGCTGACATCGTCATCGGCTCACATCCGCACGTCGTCCAAAGCATCGAAATTTATAAGAACAAACCGATTTTTTATTCGCTGGGAAATTTTATCTTTGATCAGTATTTTTCCACTGATACCCAGGAAGAATTAGGCGCGAAGATCGCGACCGACGGCAATTTTTTTCAAATCGATTTACTGCCGATCAAATCCGAAGTCACCCGCTTGCGCCCAATGAACGACCAGCCCGCCTTTGCCAAGGCTACGGCGGACACGGAAAAAAATAAATTTTTGTCCGAACTGGCCGGCTGGTCGATCGGCGATACGAGTTTGAAGTCCGAAATAAAGCAAGGAGAAATTTTAATAAAAGGCAGGTGATTTTGTTACTTGCTACATGTTGCCTGCTGCTTGATTTGTGTCTAAAAATTATTTTCTCGCTGTCGCCACTCTCTTCGGCGCGATCACCGGCGCCGGATTTTTCGCCGTGCCTTACGCCATCGCCCACGCGGGCGCAGCAACCTTCTTGGTGTATTTGCCGATTTTGTTAGTGATCCAGATTTTTTTGCATTTGCTTTTTGCCCGGCTGATCCTCTCGACTAAAACCAAACATCGCTTGCCTGGTTACGTGGAAATTTACGCGGGGAAAAAATACAAGAGCGCTGTTTCTTTTTTCTCTTTGATTTCCGGTTACGGCACTTTGCTGGCGTATGTCATTTTGGGCGGAATTTTCCTTTTCGGTTTGCTGGCGCCTCATTTCGGCGGCAGCCTGGTTTTTTATTCATTGGTATTATTCACTATCGAGGGGCTGATAGTTTTGGCTGATATAAAAATGATTTCCGGCGCCGAATTGATCCTTAACGGCTTTTTGATAATCGTGGTAGTAATAATCGCAGCCAAAAGCTTTTTCCATTTGGAACTTAGTAATTTTTTAACTTTGGATTGGCACCAGATTCTCTTGCCTTACGGTCCAATTTTCTTTGCCGTGGGTGGTGATGCCGCCATTCCCGAAGTATGCCGATTATTAAGCAAAGAAAAGCAAAATATCAAAGGGGCGATAATTTGGGGAACGATTTTGCCCGCCGTAGTTTTATTTGTTTTTGTTTTAACTGTTGTCGGTGTAACCGGCGCTCATACCACGGCAGATACTTTGTCTGGTTTGCGCAGTGCGTTCAGCGACGGCGTGATCACCTGGGCCTTGATTTTTGGAGTGCTTAATATTTTCACTTCCACTTTAGTAATGATGCAAGCGGTGCGGGAAATTTATTGGTGGGATTTCAAGATAAACAAAAATCTCTCCTGGGTTTTTGTCTTTGTTTTGCCGATTATTTTATATCTCTTCAACTTCACTAACTTGACCGCTGTTATCAGCATTACCGGGGCGGTGATGGGCGGAATCCTGGGAGTGGTTTTGGTCCTACTCTTTCCAATAATGGAAAAAAAACCGGAACAACACTCGGTTTTACGCACTTCGATCTCTCGCCCGTGGGCGATCGCCCTCTGTTCAGTGTTTGTAGCTGGCTTAATTAGCGAACTTATAAAGTGGATATTCTGATATTTTAATATTGATTATTTAGCTTTGGATATTTGCTGTGCTAATGTCATATTTATGAAGATAGCCATCGTTTCGGATATTCACGATAACCTGGTCAATCTGAAAAAGTGCCTCTCCTGGTGCAAGAAAAATGGAATTGAGAAAATTATCTGCTGCGGGGACGTCACCAATAGCGAAACCTTGGAAATACTCTCCCGGGAATTCAAAGGAGAAATTTTTATCGTCCGCGGCAATATGGAAGTTTATGAAGAAGCGGAAGTGGCCGATTATAAAAATATGACTTTCGGCTGCCGCAGTGCGGTTTTCAATATTGGCGGCAAGAAAGTCGGCGTTTGCCATGAGCCTTTTCGGATCGATCAATTGTTGGCGAAAGAAAAATGCGACATTATTTTTTACGGGCACACCCATAAGCCCTGGATCGAAAAAAATAATGGCATTCAAATAGTTAATCCGGGAACTTTGGGCGGAGTATTCACGCAAGCGACTTTTGCCACCTGGGATACGACCGGTGGCGAGCTCGAGTTGAAGTTATTGCAGAGCTTGTAATAAGTTTTTAAATTTATGACCGGTCAAGATTATCACGGCCTGTCGACGGCGGAGGCGAGAAAAAGACTCAGCGAGTATGGTTTGAACGACGTTGAGGAAAGGAAGATCAGCCTGGTAAAAGAATTTTTAGCGCCTCTTTATTCACCGATTTCATTGATGCTTTTGAGTGCGGCTTTTTTGTCGCGTTTAAACGGGAGAATTTTTGATTTTTATTTTATTCTCGCCTTATATTTTGTTAATTACGCGATCCAAAAATGGCAGGAATTCAAAGCCGATCGCGCGATTAAGGAATTGCAGAGCAAGCTTTCTTTCGACGTCTGGACTCTGCGCGACGGGCAATGGGATTATGTAAATGCCAAAAAATTGGTACCCGGCGATCGCATCCGGCTGGGTTTAGGAAGCATCATTCCGGCCGACGGCAAAGTTTTGGCGGCAAAAAATTTATCGGTTAATGAAGCGGTGCTGACCGGAGAATCGCTGCCGAAAGAGAAAAAAGTCGGGGATAAGATTTTTTCGGGATCATTCGTGGCCGTGGGCAATTTTGAAGCCGAAATTACGGCCACCGGTAAGAATACTAATTTTGGCAAGACGATTTTTTCCATTGAGGAGTCAAATGAAAAAAGTATTTTGGAAAAAGATATTTTAACCATTACTCGTTTCTTGACGATCGTAAGCCTTGCTTCCGTTTTTATCCTCTCTTTAGTTTTTTTCTTCAAAGGGGCGGCTTTTACGGATCTCCTGACCCTTGATTTGAGTTTGATAATTTCGGGCATCCCGATCGCCTTGCCGGCAGTGATGGCTATCATCTTAAGTATCGGCGCTGCTGGACTAGCCAAGAAAAAAGTTGTCGTGCGCCGGCTTTCGGCGCTGCAGGATTTGGCGAATGTCAATCTTCTTTTGACCGACAAGACTGGAACGCTGACGCGGAATGAAATACGCGTCGCCAAAATCATCTCTTATCAGCCGGACTTGAGCGCGGAGGAGATAATCGAGCTGGCCAATTATGCCGTTTCTTCGGATATTCCCGACGCAATCGACTCGGCTGTCGTAAAGAGATTCGGAGAAACCGGACGGCGGGCGGCGAAGATCGAAATGATCCGCTACATTCCTTATGATTCGGAGCGAAAGCGATCAACGGCTTTTATCGACAAGGGCGGAGAAAAGTTATTGCTTAGTTTGGGCG
>DATJQC010000018.1:0-3133 GCA_035506055.1 Candidatus Nanoarchaeia archaeon
TGATGCCATTCATTTTAATCCTTTAATCCTTTAATTGCGTATTTTAAAGTCGATAATATTCAATTAAATTTTATGATTAAAATTAAGAGAAAGTTAGTTGTCAAGGTGGTTTGGATTTTTATTTCCTTCATGGTTATTTTCAGCATGGTCATCTGGACTGTCGGCACTTCGTTCACCAGATAATAAAAGTAGCATGTAGCAGGTATCATGTAACATGTCATGATATTTAGTTTGTTACATGCTACATGTTGCTTGATACATGAATAAGATTTGGCAAATTGCCCCCAAGGCGCGCGAAGAATTTTTTCGCAAGTTTCCCGAATACGACCGGGTGATTTTGCAATTGCTGCATAATCGCGGTTTGCGGGAAAGCGAAGAAATCGATCTTTTTTTGCACGGCCGATTTGAAAATAATTTTAATCCTTTCTTGTTCAATCAGATGGCCGAGGCGATCGATTTGACCATCACCCATATCAAGCAAAAAAATAAAATCTGCGTCTACGGCGATTATGACGCCGACGGCATGACTGCTTCGGCCTTGCTTGCCGAAGTTTTGACCACCTTGCGCGCCGATTGCTTTGTCTACATTCCTGATCGCGGAAGCGAGGGCTATGGCTTGCATCGCGAGGCAATCGATAAAGCAATCAAAAAAGGCGCCAAGTTGTTAATTACGGTCGACGGCGGCATCCGCAATAAAAAAGAAGTCGATTATGCCTTAAGCCGCGGCTTGGAAATAATCATCACCGATCATCATACGCCGCCGGAGGAATCAGCTAATCTGCCGCCTTGTTTGGTTATTAATCCGCATCTAAAGGGAGAAAAATATCCGTTCAAATTTTTGGCTGGCGTGGGCGTAGCTTTTAAATTTTCCCAGGCGCTGGTGGAAAAATCAAAATTGAACGCCGAGCAGAAAAAAAAGATTCTGGAAAAAACTTTGGATCTGGCGGCGATCGGCACCGTGGGCGATTGTGTTACTTTGATGGGCGAAAACAGATTGTTGTTAAAAAAAGGGTTGGAAGTTTTGAACGCGACGAAGCGAATCGGCTTGAAAGAATTGATCAAAGCGGCCAAGGTCGAAGGCAAAGAATTAGAAGCTTGGAATATTGGTTTTCAGATCGCGCCGCGCCTTAACGCTTCCAGCCGGATGGGTTCGGTTGGCAATGCCTATAATTTGCTTTCCACCAGAGATAAAGCCGAGGCGGAAAAAGAAGCGCAATTTTTAAACGAACGCAACCAGCGCCGGCAGAAAGAAACCGAAGAATTAGTCGCGGAAGCGGAGGAGCAAATCAAAAGGCAGCTGGACGAAAAAATTATCATCGGTGTTTGTCCGGAAAAATCAAAACCCTGGAACGAAGGGATTATCGGTTTGGTCGCCGGAAAAATCGCTGAAAAATATTACAAGCCGACTTTGATCATCACCAAAACCGGCAAGGGATACAAAGGCTCGGGGCGATCGATCGAGGAATTCAATTTATTCAAGGCGATCGAGGAGGCCGGAGATTGGCTTGGCAATCACGGCGGCCATCCGATGGCCGTGGGTTTCAATGCGACCGCCAGCGGTCTGCCCGCCTTTGTCGAAAAGATCAGACAGATCGCCAAAAGAGAATTGGGACATCTGGAGCTGGAACCTAAATTGAAGATCGATTGCGAAATTCCGCTGGAGGAGGCCAGCCGCGCGCTTTATCGGGAAATTAAAAAATTGGCGCCGTTCGGCCAGCATAATCCCGAACCGAAATTTTTGAGCGAGAATATTCAGATCAAAGATTTGATGAAAATGGGAGCAGGCGGGCAACATATCAAGTTTCGTTTCAATCCTTCGGGAAGTTTCGTTTCTGGCAGTCTATGGGGGATCGGCTTCAATCACGCGGAGGAATGGGGAGATTTTCGAATCGGCGATTCGGTTGACGCGGTTTATACCTTGGATGAAAACGAATTTAACGGCAACACCAGCTTGCAATTGAAACTGATCGATCTGAAATTACACGGCAGCGAACTGATCAAGAAAGGGCATTGGTCGCCGGAAACAGTCTATATCGATTAATTATTTAATTTACTTGGTTATATAATGCGAATACTACAAATTTTACGCGAATACTGCAAATATATTTAACGAATTTGTTCAGAGCGACAATTCGATAAATAGTTCGCGGTATTCGCGAATAATTCGTAGTATTCGCATCATATATGAAAATTGAAAATAACAAATTGATAATTTACACCGACGGCGGCGCCCGCGGCAATCCGGGTCCGGCGGCGATCGGAGCGGTTTTGCGGAATGAGGCAGGGGAGTCGCTGGCGGAAATTTCCGAATATATCGGCGAGACCACTAATAATCAGGCGGAATATCGGGCCGTGATCGCGGCGATGGAAAAGGCCAGGAAGCTCGGCGCGGAAGAGCTGAAATTTTTTATCGATAGCGAATTGGTCGTCCGCCAGCTTAATCGCGAATATAAAGTCCGCGACAAAGAATTGGCGCCGCTGTTTATGAAAATATATAACGGCGCGATGAGTTTTAAAAAAGTTACTTTCCAACATGTCCGCCGGGAACTAAATGCGGATGCGGATCGATTGGTTAATTTGGCATTGGATAAAGAAGGGAAAAGCCGGAAATAAAAAAATCCCCTCCTCGGGAGGGGTGGCGCCGACGTGACGACGGGGTGAGTTTATTCCTGACATTATTAAATTGTCAAAAATATTTGCCACTTTTTTTAAAAAAAGTGGCGCAAAAAACTGCTCGCAGGAAAAATTTTGGGACGCTCCGCTAGGAAGCCTAGCAAAATTGCTATACTTGCCCAGCCCCAGTTTTATTTTTTAAATTGAACAGTTTAGAATGTCTAAGGTTATTTTTAAAATAATAATTATATTTATTTTTACGAAAACTGGGGCTGGGCTTCGGACAACGCAATTTTGCACGGCTTCTATGCTACGCGTCATTTCCAAAATTTTTCAATGCTCGCTACAAGGAAATTGATTAATTTTTTTAAATTTAAAACTGCGGTTCAACGGCCGCAGTTTTATAAATCAAATTTTCAAATTATCTAATTATCAAATTTTCAAACCATACTTTTCGATATTCTTGTCCGCCAGGCTTTGGATGTATTCGATCTCTTTCCCCCCTTTTTCACTACCGAAG
>DATJQC010000019.1:0-6954 GCA_035506055.1 Candidatus Nanoarchaeia archaeon
CAGATCCGAATGGGTTGTTCTCACCGGCCTCAGCCGAAGGAACCTGGGTCCTTATGAAGGATCCAAACGGAAACAAAACGTTGCCGATATACCTTGAACCAAGGATAGTAGTGTCGCCATTTAAGCTTCCTTTGGACTAAAAATAAGCTGCGATGTTCTTACGTTCAAGCCCCACGCTTTCTGATCAAAGCGAGGGGCTTTTTTTATATTACCTGTTTTTTAAACAGGTTCTAATGTTTTCTATTTCGTGGAGCCACTGACAGGTTTTGTGCTAAAGACCGCTAAGGTCGGCCAAAAATCAAAAGAACATGACATAAGTCATGTTCTTTTGATTTAGTCAAAAAGTTTTAGTCAAAAAGCCTGAAAATCAAAGATAATATTGGTTCGAATCAGACTCCTGTTTTATTTTTAACTATCATATGAAAATTTACATATTTTTTATTTGACCAAATATTGTTTGTGTGTTATTCTAAATTGATTTTGTGCATTGAAAATTAAATAAACAAAGGAGGGAAATGAAAAAAGCAGGGTCGTTTAATGGCAGAAGCGGTTATTATAAGTTCGGAAGATTAATATTCAAATTCAACAGCTCAATGTTAAAAGCTCTGATATCTTGGATCGAAAATGGTTTTTCATATTCTGATATCCATTCTCATACTCAAAAAATGAAGAATGAATTTAATCGGATAAGGGCGCATTTAGGCATCGGGCAGGGTAATGGTAGCTTGAAAATCAAAGAAATCTCCGATGAGGTACATTCAATTTTAAAGAGAAAGAACTTTGAAACGTTCCCCGAAAAATATCGGTGGAATGATGACTAGAAAAAGGTTGGGCATAACATTTGTCCAACCTTTATTTTTTTTCGGAAATGCATTACTATAATGTTATGACTGAAATATACGTCTTAAGGCACGGAGAAACAGCCTATAACAAAGAGGGGAGATATTTGGGCAGAACTGACGTTTCCGCGATTTTTAATTTTGATAAAAAAGAAATTGAAGATTTAAAAAACCATATAAAATTTCTAAAATTTGATTTAATAATATCCTCGCCACTTAAACGTTGCTTAGAAACTGTTAAAATTTTAACTGATAGAAATGACATTTTAATTGAGGATGGTTTTACGGAACGGTCAGTTGGCGTTTATGAGGGTTTAACCAAAGAAGAGGCAAGGGAGAAATATCCTGATATTTATTCGAGGAATATAACTAGACAGTTTAACGACGCTCCGCTCGGTGGAGAAACAATTCTGGATGTCGAGAAGAGGGTTTTTGTTGCATTAGATAAAATAAAACATTACTACCAGGATAAAAAGATTTTAATAATTACCCATGGTTTTATAGCAAAGGTAATAAATAAATATTTCAATCCAAATATTACCAACCAAGATTTTTTTTCTTTTAGCTTAAAGAACTTGGAGTTAAAAAAGTATATTTTTTAATAATTTTTTATAGCTAATTTTAGATAAAATATTTAGGTTCGAATATGTTCGCGGGAGCACCGTAGGACGAGAGACGCGAAAGCGTCTCTTTTTCGTTTGTTTAATAAGCTTTTTTGCAGTTCGAAAATTTTTGTTCATTATTAATTTTGTAGAATTTTAGCTTGACAGATTTTGGTAAAAGAGTAGAACAATCGCGGAACTTAGCGCTCAAGGAAGATAGCGCTCGATATTTGCGGCGTTGAAAAAAACGCCGCGTTTTTTTATCCAATTTGACCGGGATAAAAATTAGTTTCAATTGACAAGCCAGCCGGATGGTAAGATAATTGACTTAAACGCTACTCATGAAAATTATCGGTTAGCAGAGATATTTTCGCGGAAAATTAACTTAAGCCTGAATTACTGATAGTATTGAAGAGATAATTATTACTAATACAAATAATTATGAAAAACGTAAAGCTGTCGACGCGGCTCCTGGCGATGCTGGTTATTCTACTCGGCATCGGGGGGCTTTTTTTATGGCAGAATAAATTATTGGGGCCGATGAAAAATGTCGGAGAGATATTTAACAGTCCGGCCAAGACTTCCGGCGGAAATATTTCGATTGTCGCGAATAAGCAAGGTTTGATTCCGTTTGATGTTCTCTTGATCGATGGAAAAAATTTCGATCCGGCCGCGGCCGCTTCGGTAATTTTCACGACCGGAGACGGCGAGAGCCTCACCGTTCCGACGTTGAGCGTTACTCCGACCCAAATCGCCGTCACGGTTCCGCCGCTCGGATATAATAAAAAAACCGGAATGTTCAATTATCAAGTTGCTTCCTACAAAGTCGTCCAAATGAAAAAAGACGGAACCAAGTTGTCCGTCAGAACATCAAACGAAATCTCCGGCATCCTGATCGGCGCGCCAATCAGGCCGAATATCTTAAAGCGCGTTGATGCCAAGGATATGCCAGTCGGAACGATCACGCGGGCGTTTGTGGCGATTGCCGCGCAGAGTTTGCAAGATGCGGCAGAGCAAACGCCGGCGAGCAGCACCGAAGTTAAGGCATCGCTTATCAAGCAGGAGCGGGGAATGGAAGATCTGTTGGCCGGACTGGATAAATTCATCAAGAATCCGAAAACTTCAATTAAAGTACCGGCTACTTCCGGGGGAGTTATGAATTTGGATGCCGCGGGGGTCGCCTGGATCGACGCTTTCTATTCCGGATTCCTTGGTTTTGCCGAGGAAAAACAAGCCGTGGCTGACGCTGGTGATAATTTTTCCCTAATACCGGCCGCCCGCGCGGCGGAAACCGGCTGCCAAGCCAATGCGCAACAGGGACAGACGGCGGCAGCCGCTGTCGGAGCCGAGGTGAATTGCCTCTATGCCAATGCCGCCGCCGATCACGCCAAAGCGGTGGATAACCGATCGCTATATGACCGGCTGGATTTTAAAAATAATATGTGGATCATCGACGGCACCATTCTTTTGGCCATGCTCACCGGCGGGATGAGCGTCGAAGTGCAGATTGCCGCCGCGATTATTTTTTCTTTGACTGCCAGCTACCTTCACGACGGCAAATTGCCGGACGTGGACGATCTGCCCGGAGCCTGGGCCACGGTGCTCGGCGGATATATCGATGAGATTGTCGGCGTGCCGATCTGCGATTATTTATCAACTTCGCTCGACATCTATAAAGAAAAATGCGCCAACATGCCGACCGAATTCTGTAAAAAAATTACTGCCATCGTTTCTTGGCCGGGGAAGATGCTGATGTATTTTGAATATGGACCAGGAGGCAAGGAAGGCGACGCACTGACGATGCCGGATAATAATCTGGTCAGAGTGCTCGACAACATCGGTTCCAAAGAAGGCGGTTATGAGCTGATTAAACAGGGTTTGGCGCCGCTTCCCGGTCCGGGGCCGATCAAGGTTATTCCCAGTCCCGGCCCTGGCCCGAAACCGCCGCCGCCTCCGCCCGGTCCGAGCTGCGAGCAGAAGAAAGAAGCAGCTTATGCCAAGTGCGCGGCCGGCTGCGGCAATCAGCAAGATTGTTATACCGCTTATGATGAATGCACGCCCGGCTGCGGTTCGGTTCACGATTTGCTTGCCAAGTCGGATTGCATTAATGCCTGTCTGGGCGCGTTATCAAAATGCACCGGCGCCTCGGCCAAGTGCTCCACGGATTGTTTAAATGCTCGGTCGGCCACAGTGTGTCCGTAATCAGGGTGAGAAATTAAAAAAATCAGCATGCCTGAAGAAAAAGAATCTTCGCTAAAAATTCCGCGCTGGAAAAATTTTTTGCGGCAGACGATAATCTTTATCGCCGTGGTTATTCTTTTAATTTTTTTTGTCAGCTCGACGGATAATTTCGCTTTGGTCTGGAATCCCAAAGACTGGATCGCCGAGGCGGTTTATCTTATCAATCATCGGCCGGCGGCGGTGCCTAAAGAATTTCCAGCGCCGTCCAAAGAAGTCGCCGCCCTGGTCGATCCCGGCCTGCTGCCAGCTTTTTATTTAATCGAGCAAGATCCGAATTTCAGTTATTTGGCTAAGTATGCGATCACCAATAAAATCAAGATTACGATTTCCGATGAAGGGGCGATGAAATATTGCGGCGGCGACGATGCTTGTTACGACAATATCGTTTCCCGGTGTTCGAAAAAAACCAGCCCAGGCGTGATTTATTTCAAATCCAAGGCCGTGACCGAGATGCGGACTTATTTTCTCGCCGGCGTTCTGGTTCACGAACTGACCCATGCCCAAAATCATCTGGAAAAACCCGCTTACTATTGCCAGGGCGAAGGGCATAAATATTTGTCCGATGAATTTTTGGCTTTCAAAAATCAGGATACTTTCGAGCTTCGTTACGATTGGTTTGTTATCGCTGATTATTTCGACCGGCAGGGCAATTTGCATTCCTATTGTCTTTACTCGAGGATCAAAGAAGTCTACGCCCATCTTGATCTGATCGACGACGTGAATCTGCGGCCGCAGTCGGCCGCGGAAAAATTTTTCTGTTTTTTCCGTTAATCAATTTTTTTGTCGAAGTCTCAAGGCGCAAGGGCGGCTGACTTGCTTTTTGGCGGTATTTGCTGTAATCTATGTGGAAAAGCATAAAATCGTCATTTGATTTTTTATTTCCTTTTTAAAACCACCAATAACAAGGAGGAACGGATGGTATTGCCAAATGTGCTCGATTATCTTAGCCGTAAGCAAACACTGCGGGCAAATTTAATCAAACCGGCGGTGGGCGAGGAGCTGGAAATACTTTTTGAAAAAGAATTGGCGGCATTGCTGAAGGCGGAAATACTTTCCATCCGGCTGATGACCTTGCAGCCGAATCATGTCACGCCTTTTCATGTTCATCAAAAGAAAGAAAAGTGTTACCTGGTTAGGGGGCCGGGCATTCTTACCGTGGGCGTTATCGACAAAAACAATCGATTCTACACCCATGATCTTTGTTCCGGGGATTTGTTCGTTATACCGCCGCGCACGCCGCATTTCGTCATGTTTTTTCCGGATAAGCCGATGATTTGCCAGACAGTCGTCATCTCAAGCTCGAGAGACAGCTCCGACATCCTTTGGCAAGACGGCGCCGACGGGCTTTAGGCAAATATCTCCGGCATACCCGGAATCAATAAGCGTTTATCCGACCGGCCGGAGTCAGTCGCGATAATTTCCGCCGCAGTTTCTTATCAGGGGACTGCGGTTTTATTTTGTGGTAAAATAGACGCATGAATAATCTTATTCCGTATTTTTTGATTTTTCTCGGCTTGATCAATATCTTGTCCTTCACGATAATGCTTTTGGACAAGAATTTTTCCGCCACCGGACAATGGCGGGTGAGCGAGGGCGCTTTATTTTTTCTGGCGATTTTTTTCGGCGGGCCGGGGATTTATCTTGGCATGTTCGCCTTCCATCATAAAACCCGCAAGTGGTATTTTTATTTCGGCATTCCCCTGATTTTGATCCAGAATTTTTGCGCCTTGGTTTTGCTTTACCAGTTTCTCACCGGCAGCTGTCTCTTTGTCCAAAATTAAAATATGTTCGGTCTCACTAAAAAAGAAGCGGCGATTTTGAAAAAATTGAATACGCCGATTAAAATCCAGGATTTTTTGGATACTTTGCCGCGCAATTGGGAAAAAAACGGCGACACCTGCCTGTCGCCGCGGCTTGTTTTAAGCAATAAGAAAGCGCATTGCATCGAAGGCGCGCTGGTGGCGGCCGCCGCTTTATGGCTTGACGGACAAGAACCGTTAGTGATGGATTTTCGCGCCACTCGCGACGACGGCGATCACGTAATTGCCTTGTACAAAGTGAACGGACGCTGGGGAGCGATCAGCAAGACCAACCATGTCGGCTTGCGCTGGCGCGATCCGGTCTATCGGACCTGGCGCGAGCTGGCAATGTCTTATTTCCATGAATATCTTCATGACCGGACGGATCGGAAAACCTTGCGCAGTTTTTCCGCCCCGATCAATTTGAAAAAATTCGGCAGCCGGTGGATCACGGCTGAAAATAATCTATTTGATTTAGCCGGACAGATCGACGCGGCGCGCCATTTTCCGGTCGCGCCCCGAAAAAATTTACGCCGCATCCGTCCGGCTGACCGGATGGAAAGGCGGGCCAATCGATTAGTCGAATGGAAAAAGTCTGATCCGCGCACTTAACGCGGTTACGGTTTGCGCAAGCATTGTTGAAAGAGCGTTATCGTGTTATGATAATCACAAGCTTTAATCAATTAACGCGACTTGCGCGATTTGAAAATCCAGCTTGGATTATGGCTGATTTCTCAAAGCGCGCAAGTACCGTAACCAAGTTTAAAATATGCCTTTGATAATATGGGACGAGACTTTTTCCGTTGGCGTCAAGGAAATCGACGGCCAGCACCAGAAAATGATCTCCATCATCAATCGGCTTTTCGAAATGGTGGCGAATAATAATTTCAATGAAGCGGCCGTTTTCAATATTCTTAACGAGCTGGTCGATTACGCCGATTATCATTTTACCACCGAAGAAAGATATTTCCGCGAGTTCGATTATCCTAAAACCGAGAGCCATATCGAAACGCACAACGATTACCGCGAACGGATCAGGGAATTGAAAGAGGATTATGAAGACGGGAAAAAGAACGATGTGCTGGCCGACTTGGCCGAATTTATCAATGGCTGGTGGGTTTGGCATATCAATCATTCGGACAAGGAATATACTCAATGCTTCCATGATCATGGATTATATTGAATTTCAAAGACCGGGCTCTAACCGCCGTTTATTTAGCGAGTAAAATAAAATTTATGCCGGAAATAAAATGGGAGGATAAGTTTTCGGTAGGGGTTAAGGAATTGGATGAACAGCATAAAAAGATTATCGAAATCATCAATCGGCTGACGGCAATGGATTCGGCCGCTGATTTTTCGGGCGAAGAAATCCTGAAAATTCTGCGAGAGTTAAACGATTACGCTCATTATCATTTTACCAACGAGGAAATATATTTCCGGGAATTCGATTATCCCAAGGCCGAATCTCATATC
>DATJQC010000020.1:0-3897 GCA_035506055.1 Candidatus Nanoarchaeia archaeon
TCTCTTGAAGATTGTTGGCGCGAAGAATAACGCCAGAGTCAACTTGAAGATCTATGATCCGGAAGGCGGCAACCGCCCGCGCCGGATGGAATCCAGCAATGACGTGGATACCTCGGCGATCGATGATTTGAAGATCTAAACCAAAACAACCTCAAATAACTGCGAAACCGCTCCGGCAAGGGCGGTTTTGTTTTACCTTGCCGGAAAATCAGATAATATTTTTTGCCGGCTACACCGTTTTTCCGCTTCGTGCTATAATATACAAAGATAAAATTATTTCTATTTAATAATCTTGTTTGCAATCTTGACAAGGAGGGCAAAGAAGATGAAATTTTATGTTTCTTTATCGCGACATTTTAAAAAAATCATTGTCAATCACTTTTTCCCATAAGAATCTCTGGTTCTTCGGCATCTTTGCCGCGCTGGTCGGCGGCGTCGGCCAATATACGATGTCCTTCAGCCAAGCGACGGAGGATTGGACAACCAATGTTTTTTCCGCCCTGGCGCTTTTTTTCGGCCAGAACGCCAACGGCAATATTTTTGCCGATTTAGTCCGTTTATTTAAGAGCGATTTGGTTTCCGCGCTGATCTTTTCCGCGTTTATTCTGATCGTGATCGTGGTTTCGCTTTTTCTTCTCTGGCTGGCGATCGTTTCGCAAGGCGGTTTGGTCAACAACAGCGCGCGGATCATCAAGGCCAACGGCAAAAGAGAAATCGTTCCGATCCGCGACGGACTGGACGAAGGCATCGCCAAGTTCTGGCCGATCCTTGGTTTTGATCTGATCACCGCGGCGCTAACTTGTTTTTTCGCGGCGCTGGTCGGGTTGCCTTTGGTATTTATGACCGCGGCGGCGGGCGGGTCGATATTTTTTCTTTATGTTCTACTGTTTATGATTTTTATTCCGCTGGCGCTGATCATTTCTTTCGTCACCAGATACGCGATCAATTATTCGGTGATCAAAAATCGCAAATTTATCGATGCCTTTCTCGATGCCTGGCGGCTCTTCGGCAAGTATTGGCTCGTTTCCATCGAAATGGCCCTGATCCTTTTCATGATCGATTTCCTTTTTGTTTTTGTTCTGGCTTTGCTGATTCTGGTTTTGGCGATTCCTTATCTTTTCCTGGCGCGCATTTTGTCGCTCGCTTTCTTCGTGGCGCTGGGCGCGGGCAATTTCTCCCAGATCGCCTTGACGGCCGGATTATTCTTAGCGCTGATTATTATCATCCTGGGCGGCGCGGTGATCACGGTTTTCAAGACCGTAGCCTGGACGGACATCTTTATCAATCTGGTTGATAAGAAGGGCGGCCTGGCCAAACTGGAAAGATTGGCGGCCGGATTTAAAAAGAATAATTAAGAGAGAAGAAATAAAAAAATAAGAGGGCTTTAAAAAGCTCTTTTATTATTGGCAAAAATTGAGCAAATAGGTTATAATTAGTATATTGAGCGTTTGGGAATGAGATTTTTTTCTTATTTCTTCTCTCTTAATTCTTATCTTGTCTATGGCTAATTCCAAATCAATCGAAGAACTGATCAAATCCTCGCGAGGCGAGCCCATGGCCGAAGAATCGGCCGAGGCTAAATTCGCCAAAAAACAGGAAGAGATCAAGATCAAGGAAATCGAGCGGCAAACGGCCGAGCGGGCGGTTGCCGCCAGGCTGCCTTATATCGATCTTTTCGGTTTTCCCATCAGTCCGGAAGCCATCTCGCTGATCGCCGAAGCCGACGCCACCCGTTTGCGGATCATCTGTTTTTTTTACGACGGCGCCAATGTCCGCCTCGGCGTGATGGATCCGTCTCTGCCGGAAATCAAAACGATCGGCGATAAGATTGCTCATGATTATCACGTCAAGGTGGAATATTATCTGATTTCCAGCCATAGTTTTGATTACGCTCTGAAAATTTATCAGACTTTGCCGAAAATCATCCGCCAGAATCGCGGCGTCGAGATCACCGAGGCGGAATTGGAAAAATTCAAAGCCGAGATCGAAGATTACCGGAGCTTGGGCGAAAAGATCAACGAAGTGAATACCACCGATGTGATCACTTTGATTCTGGCGACCGCCTTGAAGATGGATTCGAGCGATTTGCATATCGAAGCCGAAGAAACCGGCATTGCCGTCCGCGTCCGCGTCGACGGCGTTTTGTATCAAGCGGCGATTATCGGAAAAGAAAAATGGAAGCAGATCATTTCCCGCCTGAAACTTTTGGCCAAAGTAAAAATTAATATTACTGACAAGCCGCAGGACGGTCGTTTCACTATTTTTCTCGCCAAAGAAAAGATCGAGGTTCGCGTTTCCTTTCTGCCGACCAATTTCGGCGAGAGCGTCGTCATCCGCTTGCTGCGGCCCGGCTCGATCAGTCTGGGTTTTGAAGCGCTGGGTCTGCGTCCCAAGGCCGGGGAGATTTTGGCCAAAGAAATCAGCAAGCCGAACGGCCTGATCCTCACCACCGGCCCGACCGGTTCGGGCAAAACCACCACGCTTTACGCGATTTTGAAAAAAATCAATAAGCCGGGGATGAAAATAATCACTCTGGAAGATCCGATCGAATATCAAGTGGAAGGGATCAACCAAAGCCAGATCGATCCGGCCAAGGGTTATACTTTTGCCAGCGGCTTAAGATCGATCCTGCGCCAGGATCCGGATGCGATAATGCTGGGCGAAATCCGCGATCTGGAAACGGCGGAAACCGCGATCCAAGCCGCGCTCACCGGCCATTTAGTGCTGTCGACTTTGCATACCAACGACGCGGCCGGAGTCTTGCCGCGCTTGATCGATTTGGGCGTCAAACCGTATTTCATGACGCCGTCGATTAATTGCGTGGTCGGCCAGCGCTTGGTGCGCCGGCTTTGTCCGGCTTGCCGCATCGAACATGTTTTGACCGAAGAAGAAAAAGAAAAAGTGGAAAAAATCATGGCG
Source organism: Candidatus Nanoarchaeia archaeon (assembly GCA_035506055.1). Taxonomy (GTDB): domain Bacteria; phylum Patescibacteriota; class Patescibacteriia; order Patescibacteriales; family WJLG01; genus JAQTUZ01. The sequence goes on from DATJQC010000020.1 coordinate 2,920, forward strand.
GTGGTTTCGACCAAGTCCGGTGAAGACGTCCCGACGGCCCTGCCCAAAATGTTTAAGGCCGGAGCCGGCTGCGCCGCTTGCAACGGCATTGGCTACAAAGGCCGGGTGGGAATCTACGAATTATTCACGATGACCGAAGAGATTAAAAAATTGGCGACGGACAACGCGCCGGCTTTTAAAATTTTGGAGCAGGCGATCGAAGACGGCATGCTCACCATGCTGCAAGACGGCGTGTTCAAAGTTTTTGACGGCATCACTTCCCTGGAAGAAGTCTACCGCGTCATCGGCAAAACCGATTATATCGACGCCTTATATGACGTGGTGATTTCCAAAACGTTCGGCCATGGCATCAAAATTACCGAAGCCGATCTGGCCCGCCTGGATGAGATCGCGGCCGATCCGGCGGCGATGAACGCCAAGGCGAGCAAAGTTCCGACGCGGGAAATGCTCAACCTGGTCATGGCGCTTGCCTTGAAAGACGATGCCGGCGACGTGCATATCGAACCGGCCGAAAACGACGTGAAGATCAGATTCCGGATTGACGGCATTTTGCACGACATTATTACCTTGTCCAAAGAACATTATCTGCCGCTGCTTTCGCAGGTAAAAATTTCCGCGGGTTTTCCGACCAATGTCAAAAAAGCCGCCTGGGACGGACGGTTTGGCTTATTTTTGAAAGACAAGAAAATCGATTGCCGCATCTCCATTATTTCCGGCGGCTACGGCGAGACCGTGGTCATCCGCGTCTTGTCGGCGCAGGCGGAAAATTTGGATTTGGAAAAATTGGGCATGCGGCCTTACGCGCTTGCGCCAGTTAAAAGATCAATGCTGAAGACCAAAGGAATCATCATTAATACCGGTCCGACCGGCTCGGGCAAAACCACCACTTTGTACGCGATCTTGAATGCCCTGAACAAGCCGGACGTTAAAATAATTACCGTGGAAGATCCGATCGAGTATCATTTGGAAGGCGTGATG
>DATJQC010000021.1:0-5849 GCA_035506055.1 Candidatus Nanoarchaeia archaeon
AATTGCCTGGCCAATGACGGCGCGAGCAATCTGGAGATTGCCGACGTGATCAAATTCGCGATCAATCATTATGTCGATGAGAAGAATGCCGATTATGTCATCCAGCTTTACGAGCAGCTGGTGCAATACGAAAACAATGCCCAGTATTATTTAGCTTTAGCCAAGCTTTATCAGCAAAAAGGGGAGATTGATAAAGCTATCGCCGCTTTGCAGCAGGCGGAAAAAATCGACCCGACGTTGAAGGCCGATGCCGATGCCTATATCAATAAGCTGCGGAATCAGCGATAAAAATCAAGATTTATAATTTTAAAACGGGCATACCGCTTTTTTGGTTTTTTTGGTATACTATTTGACGGGGGGCGCTTGTTTAAGCTTGGCCTCGGCCAAGTTTTTTTAATAAATTCCCTTGTATATTGCCGCCTTGTCTGCCTTGGGCGGAGGCGGGACGGGGCGGCCACGGATTTTTAGCGAGTAAATAATTTTAAAAATATTATTATGAAAAAAGTTCTAAAAATTTCCGCGCTCATTTTGGCGCCGCTGGCGGTGATTGCCGGCATCGGCTGGTTTTTGTACTATGCCACTTTTCAAAGCGATCTTTGGGAGCATTATCCCGAACCGGTTAAGACGCAAATGGCACTGACGCATCTGGAGATTACCGATATGGAAAATCTGATCTGCCATGAAGATTGCATGTTCCAAAAGCAATTTTATAGGCAGATGATCGCCGATTATTTAGCCAAAAACGGCGCTAATAGCGCGGTGGCCGGACAGGTCAAAGACAAAATTTTGGATGAGCAGGAAAACGCGCAAGCCCGGCAAGACCTGGTGATGGCTTTGCGGATGGCCGAAGACGAGAAAGTTAAAATCGATTCTCGCTATCAAGTTAAGGCGCCGCAATATCTGATCGATTATTTATCGGCTGCCGCCGGCGACCAGAATTTAAAAAATTTGATCGTCACCGAATTCAGCTCGGATCCGGCCTTAGCGCAAGGCGCCGTAAGTTCACTCCTTGATAAGATAAAAAATACTTCCCTTGGCATTGATATTCGCATTCCGGCAGTCGAAAATTTATCCAGCCTGTTGAATAAAGATGTCCCTGGCACTGAAAATTCAACGACCACCGGCCCGACGCCGCTTCTTAAAGATGTGGTCGATTATCCCTCGATTTGCAATACTCTAATGTCGGTCGCCGAGGAAAAAGGCGATATCCGATTGCGCTACGCGGTAATAAATAATTTGCCATGTACTAATTATAAAAATTTTTATTCCATAGACATTTTTGATAGTTTGCAAAATTTGTTATTTAATGAATCAAATCACCCGGAAATACAGACCGTCATCGTTCAAAGTTTAGACGGATATGAAATTGTTGACAAAAATAAAACAATAGAAACAATAAAGAAAGTTTATAACGACAATGGTTTGAGTAAGTTTGCCAGATATGTCGCATCAAATTATTTAAAAACAGAGGGGTTGTCTGGTTACCCGGCTCCTAAAATATCTGATCAAGAATGGAATGATAATATAAATTCTGCAGATGAAGTAAGATATTGGGTAAAATAAATTTATAATAATTAATCATATTTTTTATCATTAAAGCCAGATTTTTGACTTGAATGACAAAAAAGGAGGGGTATGAAAAGAAAAAATCTTCTTTCTTTGCTTTTGATAATGATCTTATCAGGAGTATTTTTAGCGCTCAATTCGGTTTATGCCATGCCCGTGGGCACCTTGCTCTATCGCACTTCGCGCGATGGGGAAATGTTCGGCTATAACACCGATCAGCTGTTTCAGCTCTTGGATATTTCCTTGGACAAGGGAATTGAAACAATGAAAATCAATTGCGGCCATGTCGGAATGTATGCGGGAAAAATAAATGGCCAGGATATGGTTTTGGAAGCCATCAATAATGGCGTTCAACTTACCCCGGCTAAGTATTTTATCGATACTCGCGAGGGTGAAAAATTTGTTGGCGCAAGGATTCCGAAGGTCATAAATTCCGACGAGATGAAAAAGATTAATTTAATTGCCAGTGCAATGGGTAATCTTGGACTTAAATATGATTGGGGTTTTTCTGACCAAAAAGGTCCTGAATCGGGTCAATGGATATGCGTTGGCTTAACTGAAAAGATTTACGAAAGTTTAACACCTTTATTGACTAATGAGAAAATAATTTCCGACAACGTTCTTCGGAAGTTAATTTATGATCCGTCGAAGTATGCGATAAACATCACCCCCGACGGTTTTGATAATACCAGCGTTTATGATAAATCAACCGGCGATTGTTTGGCGACTAAAAAAGAGTTTTCCAAGATTGCCCGGCGCGATTGGGAGCCGGCATATGTGCTGGGAAAAATAACCGATCAAGGAAGATATTTTTTTCTTCCCTATACGCAATTCATCCAGCCGACGCTCCAAGACGTGAAAGTCGATATTCCGCTCGCGAGCGATTTTGACGCGGAAAAAATCCGCGGCAAACAGCCGATCGACAAAATCATTCTGGTCGCCATCACCAATACGGTGATTAAAAAGCCGGTGGAAACCGCGGCCAATATTTATTTGGCGCTGGTTGCTAATACGTTATCGGCTATTTTTCCTCTGCCGCCCGAAGATATCGTCAAGCAAGAATTGGCGCAAGCGGCCAGCCTGTTTTTTTCCGGTTATCAGCAAACCGTCGCCAGCTCGGCAAATCAAATCAATCAAAGCGGAAAGGTTTTGGCCGCGGTCGATAACAACAGTCTTTCCTCGCTGAATAATTTGCTGGCGCCGAACGAAGCGCGGGCTGCCGAAGATCAGGAGGCTGCGCCAGCGGATGATTCAGCGCCGCCTGCCGCGCCAATAATCAAACGGCCGGACGCGGTAATAACTCCGCCAGCGCCGCCTGCCGCGCCTGCCGTGAATCAGGATGATAGCGGCGATTTTTATGTGATGCCGCCGTCCGCCGGAACAGCAATCATTAATCCGCCGCCAATCAATCCGGCGCCGATTAGCGCGCCGCTTTATTCCGGCGGCGGGGGATATTCGTCCGGATCGGCGGTTAATAATCAAAATCAAGGCGGCGCGCCGGTTGAATCATCAGCGGAAAATCTTGATCAAAATCAAACCGCCGATAATTCGGCTGATTCGGCAAACGATCAAGTTATCGAACCAACAGCTACCGGTACGGCGCCGCTAATCGACCAGGGAACTTCCAGCCCGGCAATCGATAATCCGCGCCCATCGACTTCATCGCCGGAATCGACCAGCACGCCGCCGGCCGAAGATACCGCGACATCGACCGCGCCGGCTGCTGTTACCGAGCCAACCGCTACCAGTACCGAATCGGTCGCCACAACCACCGAACCGATCGCGACCAGCTCAACGCCGGATTTAAAACCCGCGCCAATCATCGAAAGTTTTTCCCTGGCCGATCAGCAAAGCCGGAATAATGAATATACGAACTCTCAAACCGCGGCGCTCGAAACCGAAATTGAAAACGCGGATTCGGTTCAAAAATATTACCTTGACGAACCGGCCGATAATGCCGCCAATCAGGAGATAACCTGGCTCGATGTCTTGCCGGCCGATTATAATTTGAGTCAGGGCGATGGCGAAAAAACCGTCCGGCTCAATCTGCGCTATAATGATACCGAGCAAATTTCGGCATCGGCCTCGATATTTTTGGATACTGCCGCGCCGACGGCCAAGATAATTAATTTGCCGAAAACCAGCGGCGGATCGTCTTTGCCGGTTAATTGGCAGGGGAGCGATGATTCCGGATCAGGAATCGCTGATTATGAAATCGATTACGCGGCCGATCAATCCAGTTCGACGCAGCCGGGCGATTGGCAAATTTGGCTTTCCGATACCTCGGCGACCAGTTCGATTTTCGATCAAGCGGTTGTTGCCGATAATTATTTATTTTTCCGCGTCCGCGCCATCGATCGCGCCGGCAATCAGGGGCCATGGAGTCAAAGCGAATCCGTAAAAATTACGCCAGCCGATAAAGTTTTAATCAGCGAGTTTGTCACTACCGGGCCGAAAAGCGCTTACGACGAATTCGTCGAACTTTATAATCCGGGCGGACAAAGCATCGATCTATCCGGCTGGCGATTGCAATCGCGCTCGGCTACCGCCAGTTCTTCCTGGGTAAATCGCACCGGCGCCGCCGGCTTGCCCAGCGGCAATATTCCCGCGCGCGGTTATTTTTTGATCGCGGCCAAAGATTACGCGCGTTCAGCGATTCCCGATTACCGCCACACTGCCAATTGGGGCTTGGCCGATTCCGGCGGCAGTTTGCGCGTTATGGCCGCGAACGGAAAAGAAGTTGACGAAGTTTCCTATGGCAAAGCCGCCGCAGCCGGCAGCGATTTGTCCTCGGCCGATTTTTCCCAAGGACTTGCCGCCGAAAGAAAGGCTTTTGCCACTTCGACCTCGGCGACGATGATTTTGCCCGGCGCCCATTCTTTGGCCGGCAACGGTTTCGATACCGATAACGACAGCGATTTCGTCGTCAACGCGCAGGCTGATCCGCAAAATTCATCATCGCTTCCCGAACCGGCCGATCCGGCGCGAATAATTCCCGGGGCAGTCGCCGATTTGGCCGTCGACTCGACTTATTCCGCCACTGATTCGGTGAGAATAATTTGGAGCTCGGCGCGATTCGGCAATTTAGCCGCCGGCGCCAAATACGTCTTGAAATATGAGATTGCCAGCGGAGCTTGCGATCTGGCGACCGATTGGAATACCGCCTCTTCGGCAGCCGAATCGCTGATATCGGCTCCGCCCGCTTTGTCCGGAATAAGCGAGCAGGCGATTATCGGCGGATTAAAATCAAACACCGCTTATTGCTTCGCGCTGACGGATTTCAACGGCTATAATTATTCCGGCTTATCCGACTTGGCAAGCGGCCAGACGAAAAAAGTTATCGTGCCGATCAAAATCGGGAGCATCAATTATAAATTATCGGAAAGATGGTGCTGGGAATTGCCCAGCTTCGCCCTGGCGCATACGGTGGCGGCCGGCAATGATCGGATTTTAATTTTTGCTTTGTACGGCAATTCAGCTTTCACCGATCCCAAGGTTAATTTTTCCGGCCAGGAAATGACCCTGGCCAAGACGGCGGCGGCCTCTAATTACGGCACATATATTTCCACCAGCATTTATTATTTGAAAAATCCGCCGGTTGGGGCGGGCACCATAAATTTTGAAGGCCATCCGGGAGAATTTATGGGCGGCATGGCGATCGACGCGTCTAATGTCGATTTGGCCAAGCTGATTTCTACCAGTACGCCGCAAAATTTTACCTATTCGGCTTCTTTCGGAACAGCGATCAATCCGACAGTTGATAATTCGCTGTCGATTGAAGCGATCGCGATTCCCGACAACCAGACGGATTTTATCGCTCTGTCCGGACAGCAAACAATCGCCGCTTATCAGAATAACAGTCCGTTTCACGGTTTCCTGGTCGGTTCGGCCTATAAAACGGTCAATTCCGGCAATCAGATTTTATCGTGGCAGCCAAAGCCCGAGGTTGATTATAGTACGGCCGCGCAAAATATTTTTGTTATCCAGCCCGAGGATTGAAGCCGTGTTATCGGCAGAGGATCAATGATGTTGCCAGCCGATCTCGGCAAATTTGAAAAACCAGGTCCAAAAAAAGCAGCCTTTCGTCCGGCTGCTTTTTAAATCCAATCGCGGAAATATCAATTTTAGCGGTGATTTTACCGACGTGTCAAATGATCCAAAAATGTAACCGTAGGCTAATTCGTTCTATGATTGGAAAATGTAACTTTGGCGGCGGGGTTTAAGGCTACGGTTTGGTTAATAATTATTCGGTTGGCGCGGCTGAGTTTTTCCAGTTTGGCGTT